>JAYUYX010000259.1:0-3261 GCA_043752205.1 Chitinophagaceae bacterium | reverse complement strand
CTTTCCTATAAAAACTTGATCCGAAAAAAACATAAGCCGTTGTTGTGTGTTTTTTACTAACAACCGACGGGTATGCCCGGCAAAAAGTTACAAATAAGATATATAGCTTAGCTTATGCTTTTACAGGGTGAAGCCACAGAGGCAAATAAAATACAAAAAACACCAGGAAAAGAATTGTCAGCTATGGAGCTAATTAATTAACGCAAACTTTATTTTGTTTATATTTTCCTAATGAATAAAACCCGGCAACTCATCAAAATAGTCTGCCTCTTTTTCATTAAGAAAGTAATCTTTTACAGCCAGCACCATTGCTTTGCAGTTGTGTATATAATAAAACTATTTCTAAAACAAAGCACCCACAATGATTTTGATCATAATAAAACATGATTTTGTTCTAAGCAGGCTTTACTCTTTCTTATTACTTAACTTTTAAAAAAAACATACTTAAATTGTCTTAGAATATCATCGCCGACATTGATTATTACCATTGCTGCAGTTTATATAACCAGCTAAATTTGAAAAATACAAGGGAGAAAGATTTTCCGGACAAGTAACTTATGTCATCTGACAAAAAAATAAATAGCTATTATACTACACGTAATAAAGTAAGGCTTATTCGGGGAGGTAACGAATATTTTACGCAATTACTGCTACTTATAAATTCTGCACAACATTCCATTCATTTACAAATTTACATTTACGATGATGATGAAACAGGCTCTATGATAGGAGATGCAATGATGAATGCAGCTAAAAGAAATGTACAGGTATATTTTGTTGCAGATGGCTATGCATCCAGGGCAATGTCGAAATCATTTATTACCCGATTGCAAAATGCAGGAATTCATTTTAAATATTTTGAACCATTTTTTAAAAGCAAACACTTTTATTTTGGCCGCAGGCTCCATCGTAAAGTGTTTGTTGCGGATGGGAAGTATGCCCTGGTTGGGGGGATGAATATTGCGAACCGTTACAACGATATGCCGGGTACTCCTGCGTGGTTGGATTTTGCAATGTACGTGCAGGGAGAAGCGGCGGTTCAATTGTTCCAGGTTTGCACAGATATGTGGAAAACCAATAAGCCACCAATCACTCAGCTACCCGATGATATTGAAGATTTTTTGCAAAAAATTCCACAAACAGAATATTGCTCTGTTCGTGTACGCCGAAACGACTGGATAAAAAATAAAAACGAAATATGGAGAAGTTATTTTGAATTATTCAATCATGCAGACAAATCTATTATTATTATGTGCAGCTATTTTTTGCCTGGGATAGAATTGGTGAAACGGCTAAGCAATGCTGCCATACGAGGTGTACAAATAAAAATAATCCTGGCTGGCCCGTCTGATGTCATGATAGTTAAATATGCTGAACGATACCTTTATAACCGGCTGCTGAAAAATAATATTGCAATATATGAATACCAAGCCAATGTGCTTCATGCAAAATTGGCAATTACGGATGGACATTGGGTTACACTTGGCTCTTACAATATTAATAATATCAGTGCACTGGCAAGTATTGAAGTAAACCTGGACGTAAGAAATAAAATATTTGCAAATAAAGTTCAGCAGCAAATGGAAGATATAATTGAACGGGATTGCATTAGCATTACACCTGAAACTTATAAACTTTCCTCAGGCTTTTTTGTGCGGCTGCGGCAAAAAATATCTTATTACTTTATAAAGATTGCCATTAATTTATTTAGGTTTCATTTTAAGCGGGAAATAAAGTAAAGATAGCTGTGAGCTGGAAATGCTATTATACACACAACTCAGAATGGTTACAGCATTCAACAAAAAAGCGACAACAACACTAATTGCCCTCAATTCTTTTAAATAACGACTTCATAATTTCCCAATTCCATTTTGCAAATCGACCCCTTTGTACTACCAATCTATTGTCGGCGGAATGTTGAAGAAAATAATGGAACACAAATTTTTCTTTTGTGTTGTGCCATCCAATGATTTGACCAAAGCGCAGATCATTAAACACCAATGTATCATTCCATTTTTCAGCAGTATAGAATCCTTTTGAAAAACGAATTAATTTTTGCAGGTCTTCATGGTTATGTACCGGAGCAAGCAATGAATTATTTCGGGGAAAAAATTCAAAATCAATTTCTTTTTTGGTATCAAATACTGATCGGAAGCCAACATAAAAGCCACTGTCATTACCCATAACTACATACCACAACCAATTGTTAAGCGCTGTAGGTGTAGTAAAATATTTTGTGTAATGGATTTTTTGATGCCGAACAATTTGTTTTACATCGCTGTCAATCTTTATTTTATTTGTAATGCTGTAACAGAGGTATAGGGAACTCATAATAATTGCAAACCTCCACCAGTATTTTCTTTTATGATTTCTGCGCTTTAAAAATAATAATGCAACAAATGCAATACCCGGCCATACTGAAAAAAAAGGATCGGCAACATAAATGGTATTAAAGGAAATACGGTAATGACTAAAAGGCTCAAACCAGCCTACACCATAATTATTAAATGCATCAAGAAAAATATGGATGAAGATCAGCAGAGCAAAAAATAATATCCACCTTTTAATGGAAATGTTATGCGGCCGGTGCCACCGTTCTGCTAACAAAGAAAGAAAAGGAGTAACTATCAGCGCAAATAAAATTGAATGTGTAAAACCACGATGTGATAATAAATTATCTGCTGGGCTCATCCAGAAAGCGGCAACAAAATCAATATCGGGAACACTTTGGGCAAGGGCTCCCCATAGCATAGCTTTTTTACCAATGACTCTTCCAAAAAAAGCTTCACCAATGCATGCACCAAGAGCTATGTGGGTAAGTGAATCCATAAAATGCTGTTTTTACATTTTCGTATACAGGAGATTAACTTATATGTTATGTAGCATTAACATTCTTTTCATTTTGCAATGTTTTTTGTTGTATTCCCTGTTGGCTTAAGCTTATTTCCGGCAAAATCAATAAAGGTATTTCAGTATGAAAAATCATATCTTTTGTTTCACTTTTTCTAAAAAGACGTTCCGACCATTCGTGCTTATGGGGCATCATCATCAGCATATCTACATGATGTACTTTAATAAAATCATTTAATGCATGTCTGATATCAGCATCAATGGGGAATTGAAATTCGATGCCTAATATTTCCAGATCTTTTTTTAACTTCTTTAAAGTATTTACCGCTTCTAATTTTTCAGAATATTCATCCTGAACCACTCCTACAACATAAAGTTTTGAATTAAAAAATTTTGTGATAGATTTTATCT
>JAYUYX010000258.1:0-19245 GCA_043752205.1 Chitinophagaceae bacterium | reverse complement strand
GGGTCTTTCTTATAAATTTTTTGCAGCAGTCTTGAAGCCTGGGCTATTTTTTTATTATTTGCCAGGGTGATGGCTGTCCAATATTGCATTTCTAAATTTTCAGGAAACATTTTCATGGCAGCACCGTATTCTTCCATGGCTAATTTCATGTTGTTTTTTTCTGTTGCCAGGTCTCCTTTATCCATGTGTTCATATGCCCTGTATAATTTCATCAGTCTGCTTAATTCATTCAAAGGTGCAATATGATCATCAACCCGAAGATCGATCAGCCTTTCATTCCAGGGCTGGCCGGTGCTTTTGCCGGCAACGACTAAAATAGCAGCCGATTGTTTTCCACGTATATCTCCACCTGCCGACTGTGCTGCCTGCAAAGCTATTAATACTCTTTCTGCCAAAGGTTTTCCATTACTGTTTTCAAATGCTGATGCCATGGCTTTATTTACTTTGTCATTCAGCATCATATTACTCTGTACCGAAAAATTCTTGCCCACAATATTACCGGCATGGTCAATGCAATTTTTTCCGGTATAAGCATTTACATTTCCATTCAGGTCTATCATAGCCACCTGCCTCACTTCTCTACCTTCATCAGCCTGCAATAATTCCTGTAATGCAGCAGAAGCAGTTTTTCCTTTCTTCATCAGTTCTAATCCTTTAATGCCATAGCTTTTATTTACAAAAGATTGTGTGGCAACAACACCAACACCGGCTTCGCCCCAGCTAACAGCTGTACCCACACTAAACCAATGACTTTGTACGCCCACAGCCATTTCGCCGGTTACTTCATCTCTGGCAACTATTGAAAAGGTATGAGCAAGGCCAGCATCTTTTTTAAAGAATTGGGCTTCAAGGTTTGAATAAAATAGAAACACAATGGCTGTTAATGCAATTATCTTTTTCATAGCTATTTTTTAGGAGTAAAAATTAACTGCCATCTCTTTTTAGAGATGGCAGCAATAATTATATCATTTTATTTAGTGTGCTTTGAAACTGATCTTGATCTCTCCTTTGCTATCTTGCACAACCATTTTACCTGCAGTTAATTCCACAACGTTTACCGTATCTGAAACACTTGAGCCATCTTCAACAGTGATAAGTGCCTTTTCATCAGCAGTAAAATGCCAGGTGCCCTTTTGACTACCTGAACCCATACCATAAGTTTCATATTTGCCATCATTTTTAAATTCAATGGTGGCTTCTTTAAACATTTTTGTTTTTGTAGAATCAGGGATCATCTCAGCACCCTTACCAGAAACGTCTGTTACATGCCATTTAGTAACGATATGGTCTTTGTTTTTCTTTGTTTTACAGCCTGCAATTAATGCTGATGCGGTTAAAATTGTTACAATAAATAGGTTATTTAGTTTCATTTTAGTTTTTTTAGAATGGTAATGTATATAATATTTCCCAAAAAATTACAATTTAAAAAGCCACCACGCTTCTGGCGGGTGGCTTTAAAGCTCCTTATAATTTTTAGGCTTCAGGAGAAAGATACTGTGAATATGCATATCCTTCCTCGCCATCTTTAGTTCTTATTTTCCACCAGCTATCGTTTGTCTTTTCAACCAGCGTAACCGTTTCGCCGTGTGCCGCTTTGCCAACAATATCCCCTTCGGTAGTAGGCGTACTCCTGATATTGAGATTTGAAGAGTCTGTTGTTATTTTTAAGCTGGCACCTGCTTCAGCCTTAACATCTATATTCATCATAAGATCGCCACTTGCCATATTGGGATCAATTCTTGAATACAATGCCCATAATGCATCATAATCGGCTGTCGTTCTTGCTGTGCCGCTAAGATGTAAAACTCCTTCTTTCTCAGCTGAAGATAAGTCTGCAACGCCTAAATTATTAGCAGTTTGCAGTAACTCAGCATATTTATCCTGTAATGCCATGATATTATTTTTTAGGGTTAATTATTTATCTTTTAAATTACTTACATCCGAAACAACTTTTGCAGATGCCAGCATTTGCATGATCTTCTTCCTGTTTGCAGCAGTTACTTCTCCGCTTAACACAGCTTTATCTCCGGTAAATACAACGGTTACACCTGGAATATCCTTTAATCCGTCTCTTACTTTTTGCTGTGTGGCTTCATCCAGCACTGTTGTTACAGATGCAGGAGGCGGTGGCGCCGGCGCAACAATGGTACAATTGTTTATTACTGATTTTACACCCTTCACATCTTTTGCAGATTTTTCGCACATCATTTTGCAGGCATCATCTGTACATTCTCCGGTGATGGTCACTACACCATCTTTTACATCTACAGATGGATTCATCATGGCAGCATCACCACTTAATGCTTTTTCTACATTGGCTTTAATTTCAGCATCCTTCGGTTTGCAGCCTACAAAAAACAGGGTAGTCATAATTATAACAGCCCATAATAATTTAATCAATTTCATGCGTCATTTTTTTAGATTGGAAATAGAAATTCCCACATGGCAATTATCTGCAAGCAAATTACATTACATGTGTTGGAGGTAAGACTACAAAATTGTATAAAGGGTTGCGCAGCTTAAAATTATAGACAACCTAACCTTCCCCCATCAACGGGTAAGTTGATGCCATTGATGTAGGCTGCCGCTGGGGAGCATAAAAACGCTACAGCTGCACCAAATTCCTCAGGCTCTCCAATGCGGCCGGTCGGGATTTCTGCTACAAGATTTTTCATAACCGCTTCTTCTGAAGAATTTGTTGCTTTTGCTTTTGAGGCTATCACATAATCGGCTCTTACGGTTTTAGTAAAACCGGGTAATACATTATTTACAGTGATACCAAAAGGGCCTAGTTCGGTAGCCAATGTCTTTCCCCAGTTGGCTACAGCCGCCCTGATGGTATTGCTTACGCCCAGCCCTGGTATTGGACTTTTTACAGAGGTTGAAATGATATTGATGATCCTGCCAAAATTAGCCTGTTTCATACCCGGTACAACAGCCTGGGTAAGATTATGGTTATTGATTAGGTGATTATTGAAAGCGGATAAGAAATCCTCGGCTTTAGCAGTTAATGCTGTGCCGCCGGCAGGACCCCCAGTATTATTTACAAGAACATGTATTGTATTATTTTTTACAAAGCCATCAATAGCCGTTTTAACAGCATTTGTATCAGTAAAATCTGCCACGAGGTATTGGTGTTGTTGACTTCTTGAGATATCCAGTGTTGTTAAAGCATCTTTTAATTTCACTTCATTACGTGCCATTAAAACAATTGAACAACCCATCAAAGCTAATTCTACTGCACTGGCATAGCCAAGTCCTTGTGTACTGCCGCATACGAGGGCAGTTTTGCCCGAGAGATCCAGGTTCATTTTTATACAATTTTGCCTAAAGCTATAAAATTTATTTTTGCTCACATTTTCTAAATGATTGTGGATAATTCCATCAGCTTAAAAATCCTTCCATTCAGTTATATTCGCAGCACTGAATTAAATAAAAAATGGCTGAGAACGGGAAATCTGATTATAACGAGGAATCCATACGGAGTCTCGACTGGAAGGAGCATATAAGGCTTAGGCCGGGGATGTACATTGGTAAACTTGGTGATGGCAGTAGCCCGGATGACGGTATCTATGTTTTAATAAAAGAAGTAATAGATAATTGTATTGATGAACATACCATGGGTTACGGAAAACACGTGGATGTTAATATTAAAGATAAAACGATTACTATTAGAGATTATGGACGTGGAATTCCTTTGGGCAAAGTAGTGGATGTAGTGAGCAAAATAAATACAGGAGCAAAATATGACAGTAAAGCTTTCCAAAAAAGTGTGGGCCTTAATGGAGTGGGTACCAAAGCCGTAAATGCACTCAGTAATTATTTTAAAGTAACTGCTTTTAGAGACGGGAAAGAAAAGACCGCTGAATTTGAAAGAGGCGTTTTAACACAGGAATATAAAGAAGTAAAAACTACCGAAGAGAATGGCACCCTGGTAACCTTTGTGCCGGATGACAAAATATTTAAGCATTTTCATTTTGTGCAGGAGTACCTGGATAACCAGTTCTGGAATTATTGTTACCTGAATGCAGGTTTGGTGATGAACCTGAATAATAAAAGGTTTATAAGTAAGAACGGTTTGCTCGATCTGCTTCAGCGCAAAACCAATGAGGATGAGATCCGTTACCCCATCATACATTTAAAAGGAGAGGATATTGAGATAGCCCTAACGCATGAAAATGATTATGGTGAAGAATATTACAGTTTTGTAAACGGACAATTTACCACACAAGGCGGTACGCACCTTGCCGCTTTCAGGGAAGCATTAATAAAAACGATACGTGAATTTTATAAAAAAGATTATGATGCTGCTGATATTCGTGGAAGTGTGTGTGCTGCACTAAGCGTACGGGTACAGGAACCTGTTTTTGAAAGCCAGACAAAAACAAAGCTGGGTTCTCAAACTGTTTTTGAAGGCGGCCCCAGTATGCGGAATTTTATTGGTGATTTTTTAGGGAAAGAATTGAATAATTTCCTGCATAAGAATCCTGAGACTGCAGAAGCATTGAAAAAACGCATTGAGCAGAATGAGCGGGAACGTAAGGATATGGCAGGCATTAAAAAACTTGCTAATGAAAGAGCTAAAAAAGCCAATCTGCACAACAAAAAATTAAGGGACTGTAAGTTTCATTATAATGATGAAGCCAGCGGTAAAGACAAAGATAAAATTGCGGAGAAACAAAAGGAAAGTACCATTTTCATTACAGAGGGTGATAGCGCAAGTGGTAGTATCACCAAAGCGAGAAGCGTGGAAACACAGGCTGTGTTCAGTCTACGTGGTAAGCCTTTAAATTGTTACGGGCTAACGAAAAAAGTGGTGTACGAAAATGAAGAGTTCAATCTTTTACAACATGCTTTGAACATTGAAGAAGGTTATGAAGGCTTACGTTACAACAATATAGTATTTGCTACAGATGCTGATGTGGATGGTATGCACATCCGCTTATTATTGATGACCTTCTTCCTCCAATTCTTCCCTGACCTAGTAAAGAACGGCCATGTGTATATTTTAGAAACACCATTATTTCGGGTTAGAAATAAACAGGAAACTATTTATTGCTATAACGAAACTGAAAAAAAGGAAGCTACCAGGAAACTTGGCAACAAACCCGAAACAACACGCTTTAAAGGATTGGGAGAAATAAGTCCTGATGAATTTGCCCGTTTTATTGGAGAAGATATGAAACTCCAGCCCGTGATGCTCTTGCCCGAAACCCATATTCAGCAACTGTTGGAATATTATATGGGAAAGAACAGTCCCAGTCGCCAGGATTTTATTATTGAGAATTTGAAAGTGGAGATGGACCTGGTTGAGGAAACCCCCTCCGCCTCCGCTAGCTAGCGGAGGAACCATGTGCGTTTGTAAGGAAAGAGTATTATTTAATTAGAAAGTAAAATGAAAATATCAAAATGATCCATATAGTTTTCCAGGAAGCAGATATTGCTGCGTTAGAAAAAAGTTTTGAACTGGACGAAACCCTAAGAGCAGATATTGTACAGATAAAAGATGATTTTGCTGTAGGCCCACTTACAAATATTTTTACAGAAGAAGGAATGGAAACCCGTAAACAGTGGTGGAGAGAGGTTTTGTCGGGCAGCGATTATGATGGTCATGTAGACACCGGTGAAGTAGATGATGCAAAAACTGTAGCCTTATTAAGAGAAAAATTGGATACTGATCCCAAGGAGATCATATGGATATGGGCTGCACAAAACAAGCATGATGTAAGCAGCTATTATTGGTTGATGAGCCAGTTGAAGGATTACCAGGGCCGCATCTTTATATTGTATCTTAATAATCTTCCTTTTTTAAATGAAAAGGGTAACCTGTTTTATCCGGTAAATTTATTCGAGATACCTGCCAAAGAATTTGTAAAAGCAAAAAAACTGGAAAGAGAAATAACACCCAGTGAATTTGAGGTTGACCCTGATGAATGGACAAAACTCTGTGAAGAAAATAAAGGGATCCGTTTGCTTGAAGGCGGAAAAAAATTAGTGCAGGAGGATTATGATTTTTATGATGCAGAATTAAAGAAGCTGGTAACAGGCGATTGGCAGAAAGCATCCAAGATCATACACAACCATCTAACCAAAGCCAAACATACAACTGGTGATATGTATTTACTATGGCGGCTGAAATTAATGATCGCACAGAATATGTTTGATGTGCAGGGTGCTGTGGGGAAGATGAAAGAGTTTGAAGTAAAGCATAAAGCTCCGTAGGAGCGTTATATTAGTAGTAGTACAAGAGATATAAAAAATAGTGATCAGAGCTCCGTTGGAGCGATATGTTGATGTAATGATTAAATAAATAGCGAGATGCCCAACACCTACACCCAATTATACATACAAATTGTATTTGCAGTAAAAGGTAGGCAGGCATTTATTCATGAAAGTTTCAGGGAAGAATTACAAAAATATATCTCTGGCATAATTGCTGAGAAGAAACAGAAATTGTATGCGCTCTATTGTATGCCAGACCATACACATATTTTTGTAAGCATGAAACCGGATTTGGCTGTCTCAGATCTGGTAAGAGATATAAAAGCAAATTCATCTTCTTTTATCAAAGAAAAAGAATTTATAAAAGATTTTTCATGGCAAACAGGATTTGGTGCATTTTCATATTCGAAATCTCAATCATTAAATATTGTGGATTATATTTTAAATCAGCCCCAACATCATAGACAGAAGACATTTAAAGAGGAATGTCTGGAATTTTTAAAGAAATTTGAAATTGAATATGATGATAAATATCTTTTCGAATTTTATGATGAATAATACAGGTAATATATCGCTCCTACGGAGCTTAAAACTTAATATTGCAACGAATTCTATTAATATATCGCCCCGCCGGGGCTAATACATGGCTAACAGCAAAAGAATAAAAGAGGAATACCAACACACCGATGCCGGTATCGGCGGCCAGTACAAAACCTGGTTTTTAGATTATGCCAGTTATGTAATTCTGGAAAGAGCCGTGCCTGCCATTGAAGATGGATTAAAACCCGTACAGCGCAGAATATTGCATGCCATGAAAGAAATGGATGATGGCCGCTTTAATAAAGTAGCCAACATCATTGGGCAAAGTATGCAGTACCATCCGCACGGCGATGCATCCATTGGTGATGCATTGGTGAATATGGGACAAAAAGACCTGCTGATAGAAACGCAAGGTAACTGGGGCGATGTTAGAACCGGTGATGAAGCAGCTGCATCAAGATATATTGAAGCAAGATTAAGCAAGTTTGCGCTTGAAGTTGCTTTTAATGCAAAAACAACCGACTGGGCATTGAGCTACGACGGCCGTAAGAATGAGCCGGTAACCCTGCCCATGAAATTCCCCATGTTACTTGCACAGGGAGCAGAAGGAATTGCTGTTGGTTTGGCAACAAAGATCCTTCCACATAACTTTTGCGAACTCATTGATGCTTCCATAAAATATTTGCGGGGCAAAAAATTTGACATCCTGCCCGATTTTCAGACAGGGGGCACCATGGATGCCAGCAATTACAATGATGGTGTACGTGGAGGCAAGGTAAGAGTACGTGCCATAATTGAGGAACAGGATAAAAAAACATTAGTAATAAGAAATGTTCCATTTGGGGTAACTACTACCCAGTTGATGGAAAGTATTGTAAAAGCAAATGACCAGGGAAAAATAAAAATTAAAAAAGTTACGGATCATACTGCTGCAGAAGTGGAGATCATTGTGGAACTGGCACCGGGCATCTCACCCGATATTACCATCGATGCATTATATGCATTTACTGATTGTGAGGTGAGCATATCGCCTAATGCCTGCGTAATTGTAAAGAACAAACCACAGTTCTTAAAAGTAACGGATCTGCTTAAAACTGCTACAGACAATACTAAAGAACTATTAAAAAAAGAGCTTGAAATAAGACTTGCAGAGTTACATGAAAAATGGCACTACACATCCCTTGAGAAGATCTTCTTTGAAGAAAAGATATATAAGGAGTTAGAAAAGAAACATGAGACCTGGGATAAAGTACTTGAAGCTATTGACAAGGCTTTTACAGCATTCAAAAAAATATTAAAGAGGGATATAACACGAGAGGATATTATTAAACTCACTGAAAAACCCGTTCGTCGTATTTATAAACTGGATATTGATGAACTGAATGACCAGATCAAAGCGTTGGAAGCTGATATCAAACAGGTAAAACATGACCTGGCAAATCTTACCGATTATGCGGTTGCTTATTACGAGAACCTATTGAAGAAATTCGGAAAAGGTAGAGAACGTAAAACAGAAATAAAGCAGTTTGATACCATCGAGGCCAAGTCTGTTGCCATAGCCAATATTAAAATCTATGCAAATTTTGCAGATGGATTTATTGGAACCGGCTTAAAGAAAGATGAACTGGTTGCAGAAGTATCTGACCTCGATGATATCATTGCATTTACCAAGGGCGGTATCATGAAGGTGGTAAAGGTTTCGGAGAAAGTGTTTATTGGAAAAGACATTCTACATGTGGCTGTATTCATGAAAAATGATGAACGAACCACTTACAATATGATCTACGTAGATGGTAAAACGGGCATAAGTTTTGCGAAACGATTTAATGTAACTGGTGTAACACGTGATAAGGAGTATGATCTTACCAAAGGGTCAGATAAAAGCAGGGTTCATTATTTTACAGCCAATGCCAATGGCGAAGCAGAGGTGGTTAAAATAATATTAAGTCCTAATTGCAGTGCCCGTACCAAAGAATTTGATTTTTATTTTGAAGAACAGGATATCAAAGGCAGGGGAAGTATAGGTAACCAGGTAACCAAATATCCCATAAAATCAGTTAAGTTCAAAGAAGCCGGTAATTCAACGCTGGATGCAAAGAAGCTATGGTTCGATAATAAATTCGGCCGGCTCAGCACAGATGAAAAAGGTGATTACCTGGGTAAGTTTGAAGCAGAGGACAGGTTGCTGGTTATTTACAATGATGGTAATTATGAAATAACCGACCAGGAACTTACACAGCGTTTTGATACAGAGAAAGTATTGTTGTTAGAAAAATTTGATGGAGATAAGGTGATCACAGCCGTGTATTTTGATAAAGAAAAAGTACAGTATAGCGTTAAGCGGTTTAAAATAGAAACATCAACCCTGTATAATAAATTTTTCTTTATTAAAGAAGGAGATGGTAATTACCTGGAAGCTGTGACTACGGATAATGAACCCATACTGGCTATGCAAAGCGGCAGAGGAGCCCAGGTACGAAAAGCAAAAGTAACTATCTCTAAAGTGGTTGATGTAATGGGGTGGAAAGCATTGGGCAACAAACTTGCTGATTTTAATAAATCCATTGAAATGGAATGGATGCCCAAGGTTACAGCCAACCCACAGGCTGAATTGTTTGAATAAACGGGATCAACGTAAACATACAATATGCGATACATTTTTATTTTATTTCTTGTTGCTTTTGCTTTAAGTACAACGGCACAGGATAGCCTGTTTTATTCCAAATCAGAAATTATTTATGGCCGTAAAGATGGCATGGCATTAACTATGACTGTGCTGGCCCCAAAAGAAAAGCACAATGGAAAAGCAATTATCAGCGTATTAAGCGGCAATTGGGTTTCTTCAGAAAGAATGAGGGCAAGACTGCCGCAAGGGGCTCAAATTTATCTTGAGAATGGTTATACTGTATTTGGAGTAATGGTTGGATGTCAGCCACGATATACAATTCCTGATGAAATCATTGATTTAAAAAGAGCTGTTCGTTTTATAAGATACAACGCAAAGGATTACGGCATTAATGCGAATAAAATAGGTATCACCGGTTCTTCATCTGGTGGTCATTTATCATTAATGATTGCTACGGCTGATGATATTATTAACTCAAAATCATCCGACCCTGTTGATAAAGTATCAAGCAGGGTACAGGCCGCGGCTGTTTTTTTTCCTCCAACGGATTTTATAAACTATGGCGGAAAAAATACATCGGGTAAAATAAACCAGGCAGGCCTGGTTTTAGCCAGAGTAGCTGCTGCATTTGATTTTAAAGTATGGAATGATACCACAGGAACTTTCGTTTCCATAACTGATACAGAAAAAAGATTGGCTATTGCAAAAGAGATTTCTCCCATAAATTCAGTTAGCTCTGATGATCCTCCTGTAATAATAATTCATGGAGATAAAGATGTGTTGGCGCCTATGCAACAATCAGAATCTATCATCGCCAGGTTTAAAGAAAAAAATGTGCCTTCCAAATTCATTATTAAGGAAGGAGGTAGTCATGGGTGGAAAAACATGGAAATAGAAGAAAAGAATTTTGTGGACTGGTTTGACAAGTATTTAAAATAGCAATTTTTTCTCCTCATATAATTAAGCTTATTTTCATTCTCCATTAAAAGCTATTGCACCTGATGATAAAACTTGAACTTTTTGAACGCAGCGATTTTCAGCAATTGATCAACTGGATCGATTCAGAAGAGTTGTTGATAAAATGGTCAGGTTCATTATTCTCATTTCCTTTAACAAAAAAAAGTCTGGAATGGTATATCAGGGATACCAATGTGCCAAACAAATCCGGGGCATTCATTTATAAAGCTGTAGACACTGAAACAGGCGAAGTAGTAGGACATATTTCGTTGGGAGGATTAAGCTGGAAGAACAGATCATCAAGGATCAGCAGGGTTCTTATTGGTAATGCTTTTCAGCAAAGAGGTTATTGCCAGCAGATCACCAAAGCAGTATTAAAGATTGGCTTCGAGGAACTTGGCCTGCACAGAATTTGTTTGGGAGTGTATGAAAACAACAAACCTGCAATAAACTGCTATTTAAAGTGCGGTTTTAATATTGAAGGCGTTTCCCGTGATATACTGTGGTATAATAATGAGTTTTTAAGTATGGTTGAAATGGGCATACTGGAAGATGAATGGAAAACTTTGAATGCATCCTAATAAAAACCAGCAGGGACGCCTGCTGGTTAAAATAAAATTACCCTACCGTTTAAGATCAATATCCCCTGCGGTTATTATTATAGCCTCCGCCGCCGGGCCTGTTTTGTCCGCCAGGCCTAAATCCACCACCACTAGGTGGCCCTGATTTTTCTTCAGCTTCTTTCACAATTAATGGTTTTTTTCCTAAGGAAATATCTTTTAGATTTTCTATGGCATCTCTGGCTTCTTCAGCGTTTTGCATATCCACAAAACCAAATCCTTTACTTTTACCTGTATCCCTGTCCATGGCTACTCTTGCAGTAACTACGGTTCCAAATTTTTCAAATATTTCAGTTAATTCAGCATCATCTAAATCGTAAGGTAAGCCGGCCACAAAAAGTTTCATACAGAGTTATTTTATGTCGAAAATACTAAACTTATTTTGGTAATTGTAATTTGTTACTTGCCAACTGGCAATTATTTTAAAAAGCCCTAAAACATACAATCACAAAAAAACTAATGTATGAGAGTTTTTTACAAAAATTTTATAGCGCAAGCTACAATCTACACCCACATATATCGCTCTTTGGTGCACCTCACAGAAACCTTTTGAAACAGCTTCATAAAAAGGGAGTTTTATCTTTTTTTAGACGCATTATTCTTGTGTTGTACTCAATATAAATGTCTCTATCCCCGTAAGCTGTTGATAGTTTTATTAACTTTAACTAAAGAACAATATGCGTTATATCTTTCTTTCTTTTTTATTTTGTATCCAATTGGTATTAAGTAATGCCCAGAACTTTGGTGGTAACCCTGCATCTATAAAATGGTACCAGATCAATACTGACAAGGCCAGGGTAATTTTTCCAAGGGGATTAGACAGCCAGGCCAACAGGATTGCTAATGTGATGAAATTACTGGGCGATTCAACGGCTAAAACCATTGGCGGAAGCCAACACAAATGGAATATCGTTTTACAAAATCAAACAACTATTCCCAATGCATATGTGAGGCTTGCCCCGGTGGTCAGTGAATTTTATATGATACCGCCCCAGAATAATTTTTCTACCGGTAGTTTACGTCTGGATGATAACCTCACCATTCATGAGAACAGGCATATGCAACAATTTAGCAATTTCAATAAGGGATTTACCAAAGTATTTTCATTTTTCCTGGGGCAGGAGGGACAATTGCTGGCTAACGGGCTCACCGTACCTGATTATTTCTTTGAAGGTGATGCCGTATGGCAGGAAACCCTAGTGAGCGAACAGGGCCGTGGCAGGATGCCTTCATTTTATAATGAGTTCAGATCATTGTGGCTGGGCAATAAAAATTATTCATGGATGAAGTTAAGGAGTGGCTCTTATAAGGATCTTACGCCTGACCATTATGCACTGGGTTACCTGTTAACTGCATACGGGTATGAAAAATTCGGAGATGATTTTTGGAACAAAGTAACCAATGATGCTGTAAGGTTCAGGGGTGTATTTTATTCTTTTAACCGGGCCATTGAAAGATACTCCGGAAGATCGTATAAGCAATTCAGGCAGGATGCGATACAGTATTTTAAACTCAGGTCATTGCCTGCACAAACAGTTGCTCCCACTTCATTTACTTATCTCACAAAAGAAGAAAAAAACAATGTGGTTGATTACCAGTTCCCCAACTATATTACTGATGATAGTATTTTGGTAACCAAGAGGTCTTATAAAGAGGTTAATGCCTTTTATATTCTTTCTAAAGGAAAAGAAACCAGGCTAAAGGTGAGGGATGTTGTGATCGATGATTATTATTCTTACCGCAATGGTAAGGTTGTATATGCAGCATACGAATCGGACCCCAGGTGGACAAGCCGTGATTACAGTGTGATAAAACTGCTTGATATTTATACCGGAAAACAACAAAAGATCGGCGATCGGTCAAAATATTTTTCACCTGATATCAATGCTGCCGGAACTGAAATACTGGCGGTAGAAGTAAGTCCCGAAGGTAAAAATAAACTGGTGAGGATAGATGTACGATCGGGTAAACTGATCAACCAGGTAGCTAACCTCGCTAACTATTTTTTTACTCAAACAAAATATATCAATTCAAATACGGCTGTTTCTGCGATCAGAAATACTGCCGGTAGAATGCGGCTGGTAAAGGTTGACCTGGCAACAGGTGTAACAGAAAACCTTACCCCGGCTTCTTTCAATGTGATCGGCTATCCTTTTGTAAAAGGAGATACCGTTTATTTTACAGCGATGCATAATAATGCTGATAAGATATTTGCTGTGGATCTTGTTACAAAAAAAATATACCAGGTAACAAATAATGTAAACGGGGTTTATTATCCCGCAGTAAATCAAAAAAGGGAGATGTTGGTATCTGGTTTTACTGCCGGTGGTTATATGCTGGCAATGATGAACCTGGATAAGGATGAATGGAAGGCTGTTTCTACGCCTGATTTTGTAAGAGATGGCGGTAATAAAGCTTATATGGAATCTGAAAATTACGAAAAAAATGCTGTAGCCGGTATTAAAAACCCAATAACTAAATACCGTAAATCATACAGGCTTTTTAATTTTCATAGCTGGAGGCCTATAATAGATGATCCTGAATATGGGTATAGTTTTTTTAGTGATAATGTACTCAGTAGTTTCAGCAATGCTATTGGCTACACGTATAACCGAGCAGATAGAAGCCATACAATAGGATTTGGCAGCGCCTTTGCCGGCTGGTTTCCTGTTTTAAGTGTAGGGATGGAAGGAAGTTTCAACAGAACCTTTGATACTGCTGTTGGCAGATCCGTAACCTATAATTCCGCAACTTTAAAAGCTGGTTTATCTATTCCGTTAAGGTTCGTTGGAGGCAGAACAAATAAATATTTAAATTTTGGCGGAGGGTATAACCTGGAACAATTTTATTACAGAGGAGCTGGCAAGAATATTTTTGATAATAAAGCCATTAAATACCTGAACGCTTTCCTGGGTTTTAGTAATGTAAGCCAACAGGCTCAACAGCATATCAATCCACGCTGGGCGCAATCGGTTTCATTAAATTACAGGGATGCATTTAATTTCAGCAAATATAAATTCGTTGGCAATTCTTCTTTTTATTTCCCGGGCATTTTTGTTAACCACAGCCTGGTAATAAATGCGTCTTTTCAAAAAAAAGATGCAACAACAGACTTCTTCAGTAAGGGATTTTCTTATTCCCGGGGTTACGAAGCGTTAAGTACAAGGCGCATGTATAAATTTGGGGTTAATTATCATTTACCCGTTGCATATCCTGATTGGGGCTTTGCTAACATCATTTTTTTTCAGCGGGTAAGGGGTAATGCTTTTTTTGATTATACAAATGCTAAAGAAAGGGTTAATAACCTGCTTACAGAGATAAAAAGCCGAAGTACAGGAGCGGAACTGTATTTCGACACAAAGATATGGAACGCTTTACCTATGAGTTTTGGTGTTAGATTTTCGCATTTACTGGATAAGGATCTACTGAATCCCCTTGTAAAAAACCGCTGGGAAATAATTATACCCATTGGTTTAATACCTGATTAATAAGTTTTGAGAGTGCACATTGCAAAAAACAATTTAATAAAAATATACCAGGCTAAAAAATTTATATAGAATTTATACTGATCGATAACAGAAACAAAACAACTATGCTACATTCAGGTTCATCTGAACTTAATCTTGCAGGAGAACTGCAGGTAGAAAAATGGTTACTTGAAAATGGATACTCTAATGTTTTAAAAAAAACACTTCAACTCCATGAGCATGGATTAGTGGCAACCGGTAGAGTTGAAACAATTCTTGTACAGGTTCGTACCTTTTTGCATCCCAACAGACCATTTAAGTTGAGTGATTATGAGATTGACATTTTAACCCGGAGAGCAGCTAAGTTAAAGTTGGTGCCTTATGCAGCCTATATTGTTATGGATAAAAATGGTACCCAAGCGGAAGATATTGTTTGGGAAAGATTAAGTCAATAAGCATTGTAATCAATATTCTTGCCCATAGTGCCTCTTAACCGCTTCCAAAAAGACTCACGGGATTTTAGTGAAATATAATTGGGGTTATAGGCTTTTGCATAATCGATTTGTGGATTGATCATATAAGGCTGCATGACTTTTAACGTGTCAAAAACTATCGGGATAATACCTATATTGTTATTTATTTTAACCCTGGCAAATCTTTTTAACTGCTTTGCCTGAAAAGGGTCGGTTGCTAATGCAATATGTGTAAAGTTCATTCTCTTTGCTTTCAGGTATACATAGTATAAATTCTCAGTACTATGCTCTGCTTTTATTTCGGTATACACATGTTCTTTTGGTATTCCTATAGCTACAGCATATAAGGCCATGATCTCGCCTTCATAATATGGGCTTGCAACTGATGAACCTGAATACATAATATTTTTTGCAATACCCTTGTCATATAAATACTTAGACCAATAAACACGTGCTTTCATCGTACTGTCCCATCCTTTTTCTGTAAAAGGCACACCTGGCACGGCAATCATGTCATAATTCTCTGCACTTGCTTTTTCTAAATATTGCTGTGTAGTTTTTTTACTAAAGGAACACCCGGCCATGATAATTGATGATAGCATTACGCTTACCAGAAAATGGACATGGGTTATATTTTTATTCATACAACGTAAGGCTTTTATTATAGCAACAAACAGGGTTAAAAGTTTGTGGCCTGCTATATTTACGTAAAAAATCATAACCTGGTTATTTTATTTATCTTGATCCTCTCAATAAATTTATCGCCCTGGCTTTCTCTGCCCTGTATCTTTCGCACAATATCCATGCCTTTAAAAACTTTACCAAATGCTGAAAATCCCTGCCTGTCTTCAGTTCCACGTCTGTCAAAATCAAGTGGGCTTTGATCGCCGATACAGATAAAGAACTCAGTATTTGCAGAACCAGGAGTTGTTCGGGCTAATGAAATGGTACCAGACTGGTGAGATAAACCTGATTGCCTGGTGGTCTCGTGTTCAATACCTGTAAGGCTCGCTTTTTTATTGGGATTGGTTTGCCAGATACCACCCTGTATTATACCGGTGTTAGTTGGTGAAGAAAATTCATCAGTTTTTAAAACCCGGTAAAAGGAAGACGCATTATAATATCCGCTGTCAATGTAAGACAAAAAAGTTGCCACGGTTTTAGGAGCCTTATCCGGGTAAACCTCAATTTCTATATTGCCCAGCTGGGTTTCAATAAGCAGGTGAGGATTTTTATAAGCCTTTTGACTGCATGATAAAAACAATAGTGAAAAAAAAATAAGTTTATACATGTATTTTTAATATTTAGTAAGACTGGTTTGTAAAATTAATAATATGAAACCTTAAAATGTTGAATTTTCGTTTATATCAATAGTATTGTATCTTTATTTTATAAAATACCAACCACTAAAATCATGAAAAGGATTTTCTTTGTTTTATCAACTGTATTTCTGTTACAATTTGGAAAGGCACAAAATATTTCCAGGGTAACAATAACCGGAACTGGCCAGGTTGATGTATTTGCAATTGGTTTAAATGAAAATGTACAATTGTATCTTTCGAAAGATGGACATATCAGTAAATGGGGTTTCGACAGGTATATCGGCTACCAGGAAAATTATAATGGCGACCTTGATCCATATGTTGGTAGGATAGAATACTATACTCAAAATGATGATGAAGCATTACGTGGCAAAGTGAAATATATCGGAAGAATATTATTAACTTATTTTGCTTCTTATGAGAACGAGGAACTTAAAGGAAAACTTAAAGCTATCGGTTCTTTAAATCTTGATTATTATTTAGCATATGAAGATGCTGCATACAGAGGAAATCTTAAATCAATAGGCCGGCAGGCAGTTGCCTGGTATGCTTCTTATGAGAGTAAAGATATACGTGGCAAGTTAAAAAATGTTGGCTCCGCCCTGCTTACCTATTATGGCTCTTTTGAAGACAAGGCATTTGTTGGAAAAATAAAAAACATCGACAGGTTTGTGTTTACCTATTATTCCTCATTTGAACAATATAGCGGTAGCATGAAGACCGGTTCAACAATCACTAATGCAAACGGTATCAAATTTTTTAGCCGTAGTTATTAATCTCCCTCGCATTATTATTTCTTCGCTAAAACCATCTTCATGAGTATTCAGTATATCAATACATGAAAAACACCTTCAACTATTTTATTAAATATTAACTGACATAGAGTCCTGTAATATAATTAAATCAGGTTTTGTAATAATTATTCTACAAATAGTCAATGTGTAATTTCACTACAACAATAAATATATCTTAGCCGTTGGCACCTCTTGGGTAAACTACTATCAATTATGAATAACATTGATTTGGCTGATTTTTTTGAATTAACTCCTGACCTGGTCTGGCTGGCGGGAAAAGATGGATACTTAAAAAAAGTTAATCGTGCCGTTGTGGAAAAACTGGGCTATTCTTTGGAGGAATTATATAGCCGGCCTGTAACTGATTTTATGCACCCTGATGATGTAGAGATCACTGTGTTGAACAGAAACAAATTATTTACAGGTGAAGTAATGCATAACTTTTGTAACCGCTATGTAACTAAAAACGGCAATATTATCTGGATGGAGTGGACCTCTCTATACCTTGGAGAAAAAGACATTATACTGGCGATAGCTAAAGATATTACAGCAAGAAAAAAAATAGAAAAAGAAGTAGCCGATAATTATAATAAATTCAAAGGGCTGGCATTCCATTTTAAAAGCCGTATAGAAAAAGACAGGAAATTTTTTACCTATGAACTGCATGAAGAAATTGCTCAGCTGGTTTCGGTAATTAATATGGATGTTAGTTGGCTCAATTTAAATGTAAATGACCTTTCAGTAAAAGTAAAGGAAAGGGTTGAGCATGCGTCTGAAGTTTGTAAACTAATGATCAGAACCATTCAAAGACTATCTTTTTCAATAAGTACAAAAATGCTTGATGATTTTGGTTTGATAAATACTATGGAATGGCTTTGCAAAGAGTTTTCTATTTTAAACAGTATATCATGTGATTTTGAAAGTACTTGTAACGAGGCAAAAATAAGTAAAGAAATAAAAATTGATATATTCAGAATATGCCAGGATGCATTAACAGATGTTTTGAATTATTCATTGGCAGGTAATATTATGATCTACATAAAAGAGATCAATAACAATATAGAACTGAGGGTTTATGATACCAGGGATGGGTTTAATCCCAAACTTGAAAAACAACAGGCAGGTGTGGTGAGTATACAAGAACGGGCAACTTCCATAAACGGCTCAGTAACCTTACATGAGTTTCCCGATGGCGGATCGGGTATTTGTATACTGATGCCCGCTGAAAATCATCATGACATGGTTATTGCAACACAATCTGATCCGGCCTATAAATAATGATCTCAGGTTTTTCTTTATACAGGATTATCCTCCCTGTTATACAAATTTCCTTGTCCCTCAGGTCTTCAACCTTAGTTGTAAAAAGTTTTCTGCTCTCTCCCCAAATTACTACAGTAATTTGCTGGTTAGGAAATTTTGCTCCAATATTTAAAAATGTAGGCTGATTCTTACTGTTTTCAAAATAACGCAGGTCTGCTACTTTGCCACAAACCGTAACGCTGTCACCAATATGTTTGCTTACATCATCCAGTTTTATTACAGACTGGCTGATAGCAGTATTAATAACGAAAAATAAAAAAAATGTGAACAGGACTGGTTTCATAGTTTTAAATTTATGGGCAAATGTAACATAATTAAGACCTCGGGCAACAATTATTGGCAAACGCTTTGCTGCTATGAATCCGGTTTAAGATTATTGAAACTGTTACAAACTAAAACACCGCTGATGAAAATATTTACAGTTCTATTCTGCTTACTGTTTTTTAATTTTAATATAAATGCTCAAACTTTGAATAAGCAAACCCCAGACAGTAGTAATACATCTCCGTATGCATTAGTTGCGGGTGGCAGCAAAGGAATAGGCTTAGCTATTGCAGAAGCATTGGCAAAAAGAAAGTATAATATTATTTTAGTTGCCCGTGGGATGGATGCATTGCTGGAAGCAAAGGCTAAACTGGAAACAGCATACCCGGTTCATGTTGAAGTATTATCCTACGACCTCAGTACAGAAACTGCGGCTGTAGAAATTGCAGCATGGTGCACTGCCAGGAATATCAATCTTAAAATGCTTTGTAATGTTGCTGGGCTGGGCGGCGAAGAAGACTTTTTATCTCTGCCCCTTGACAGTTTACGTTATATGGTTAACCTGAATATTGAAAGTGCGATGGCTTTAAGCCTTACTTTATTGCCGCTATTAGAGAAAAATGCCCCATCTTATATTATG
>JAYUYX010000257.1:0-3319 GCA_043752205.1 Chitinophagaceae bacterium | reverse complement strand
AATGTATACACCGTTGCCAAAAACGTAATGGAAAAAGGTTTAACGTACAGCTACGTTGGCCGTAAATTAAAAAAGCGTGAGTACCGCACTTTATGGATCGCACGTATTAATGCAGCCGTAAGAGCAGAAGGTATGACCTACAGCCAGTTCATCAACAAATTGGTTGTGAATAAAATTGACCTTAACCGTAAGGTTTTAGCTGACCTGGCCATGAATGAGCCCGAAACTTTCAAAAAATTAATAGACTCAGTTAAGTAAACTGAAGCTTCATTTTATAGAAACCGGTTGTGATTTACTCATAGCTGGTTTTTTTTGTTCATAAATATCACAACTCTGTTACTTTTGTATAAATATCTGTAAACTAAAAACCTGTAATCAATAAATGGATAATACCTACAACGACCTCGTTCAGCAAACCTTTAATTTTCCACAGGAAGATTTTAAATTAAAAAATGAATACCTGCAGTATAACGACCTGGATATTAAAGCACTGATTGATAAGTACGGTACCCCATTAAAACTAACTTACCTTCCCAAAATTGGCAAGCAAATAAATAAGGCAAAAACAATGTTTGCCAATGCTTTTAAAAAACATAAGTACGAAGGAAAATATCATTATTGTTATTGTACAAAAAGCTCACACTTTTCTTTTATTGTAGAAGAAGCTTTGAAGAATGATATTCACTTAGAGACATCCTATGCATACGATATTGATATCATCAAAAAATTATACGCCAAAAAGAAGATCAATAAAGATGTGTTCATCATCTGCAATGGCTATAAACAAAAACCATACATTAACCGCATTGCCGGACTTTTGAACACGGGCTTTAAAAATGTGGTTCCCATTTTGGATAATGTAGATGAGTTGAGAGGTTATATTAAATCCGTTAAAGTCCCCTTTAACCTTGGTATTCGTGTGGCTGCAGAAGAAGAGCCAAATTTTCCTTTTTATACATCCCGCCTTGGCATCAGGGCAAAAGATATTCTTGAATTTTATGTAGACAAGATCGAAGGCAATGAACACCGCTTTCAATTAAAGATGCTGCACATCTTTTTAAACAAGGGTATTAAGGATGATATTTATTACTGGAGTGAATTGAACAAAGTGATAAACCTGTATTGCCAGTTAAAAAAGATATGTCCCGAGCTGGATTCGATAAATATTGGGGGCGGCTTTCCCATTAAGCACTCATTGGCTTTTGAATATGATTACCAGTTCATGATCAATGAAATTGTACGTAATATAAAGGTTGCCTGCAAAAGAGTTAAAGTGCCTATGCCGAATATCTTTACAGAATTTGGGAGTTATACTGTTGGAGAGAGTATGGCTCATATTTATAGTGTGATAGGACAGAAAATGCAGAACGACAGGGAAACATGGTATATGATCGATTCGTCTTTCATTACAACTTTACCTGATACCTGGGGCATTGGCGAAAAATTTTTAATGCTGCCCATAAATAAATGGAATAATGAATACCATAGGGTAGTGCTGGGCGGCATAACCTGCGATAGCCATGATTATTACGATAGTGAAGAACATATCAATGAAGTATTCTTACCAAAAGTAGGAGAGGGCGAGCCTTTGTATGTTGGATTCTTTCATACCGGCGCCTACCAGGACCAGATCAGCGGTTATGGCGGTATCAAACATTGCCTTATCCCATCGCCCAAACATATTATTGTTGGCCATGATAAAAATGGAAAATTACACGACTGGGTGTATGCAAAAGAACAAACAGCACAAAGCATGTTGAAGATATTGGGTTATTAAATGGGGTTAACCACTCATGTAATTTTTGTACAGGCATTGTTTAGTCTTTATATTTTTATGACTTACCATAAAAGCTAAGCCATGTTAAAAAAGATCAACAAATCCGCATTCCTGTTTTTCTTTATCACAGTTTCTGCCTGTAGCACAGTTACAGCTCAAAATGCCGAAGACTCTATAAAGGCAGTTATCAATAAAATGTTTTTGGGTATGAAAGATAGCGATACTATGATGGTGAAATCATGCTTTACTGAAACCGCTATTTTACAAACCTTTGGTAGGAATAAGGAAGGTAAAACCATCATTACAACAGAAACCCCCGGAGATTTTGCAAAGATGGTTGCCAGTATTCCTAAGGGTGCTGCAGACGAACAGATTGTTTTCAAGGATCTAAAAATAGATGGCGCCATGGCAGCAGTCTGGACTCCTTTTAAATTATATTTTAACGGAAAATTTTATAGCTGCGGTGTAAATTCTTTTCAGCTGGTAAGGTTGAATAATGAATGGAAGATACAGTACATACTGGATACCCGGCGAAAAACTAACTGTGAATGAAAAAAGGGCCTGCTCAGGAATGAGCAGGCCTCAACAAACCAACTGTATATTTATGAGAAAACTAAACTTATTGTATCACGATATCTTTAGCCGTATTCCTTATCTCTTCTTTCTTCGGAAGTTCCAGCGTTAAAATACCATTTTCATACTTTGCTGTAATGTTGGCACCATCTATCTTTTCATCAACAGTAAAACTGCGTTTGAAAGATTTGTATCCAAATTCTTTGCGGATCATTTTTTCATTTTCCACAGCGTCTTCAGTTTTTTTCTCTGCACTAATTGTTAAGATCTTACCATCGAGCTTTACAATGAAATCAGATTTTAGCATTCCGGGTGCTGCCAGTTCTATCTTGTAGAGATCTGCTTTTTCAACGATATTGGCTGGCGGAAAATGTAATACATCTTCCCTGATTGACTTACCAAAATTTACTGGTAACTCATTGAATAATTCATTCATGATGCCATCAAACGTTTTGTTGATGTTGTTGTTTACTTTTACGAATGTCATAGCTAGTATTTTTAAGTTTTTAAAGTTGTTTTACAGGTAATGATCGGCAAATTATATTCCAACCCATTTTTCACGACATAATTTCAAAAGTTGAAGGGATTCACAGCCATTCTGACTAAATCGGCTGTAGATAAATGCCATAATTTCATTTTAGACATTTCGATATTGGGAATAGTATTTGAGGGGTGAATATAATTTAAGGGAAGTATGTAATTTTACGTACTAAAAAATAAAATAACAACATATGTATCCAGAAGAAATTGTAATACCCATGAAAGAAGAGTTAACTGAGAATGGTTTTTCTGAACTTTTAACCGCAGAATCTGTTGAAAATACCCTGGCAGAAAAAGGAACAACATTGGTTATGATCAATTCTGTTTGCGGTTGCAGTGCCGGTACTGCAAGGCCAGGAGTGTTATTGGCAGTAAATAATACATCAAAAAAACCTGATAATATCACCACCAGTTTTGCTGGTTTTGATA
>JAYUYX010000256.1:0-19423 GCA_043752205.1 Chitinophagaceae bacterium | reverse complement strand
GGGAAGCCTGCAATTGCATTACGAAAAATCTTATTTGCCAACGATACAGCAAACTTTATACCCTGTTGAAACAGGCAGGGTGAGCTGGTATAAAACATTTTAGCATGAAAAGAATATTGCTGATGCTGTTTATTTGCATGCCTTTTTTAATAAAGGCACAGATAACACTAACTGCACAGTTACCTAATAGCGGTATCCTGTTGAAAGACCAGTTGTGGAACCTGGTGGTTATTAATAATGGTACCGATAATGCGTCGCTAAAATTACAGGTGGATGTAAGAGATGTTTTAATGGGCCAATCTGTTATCAGTGCCAGCTCCGGAAAAATAATTGTGGGTAAAGGCGTGAAATTGATAACCGTAAAAGATGCTCAGCCAATAACGTATAATTATATGGCGACAGAATTTTCTGGAAACTACCTGCCCTGTGGCAGTTATACGATCAATTATCGCTTATTGCAGGAAACCCCTAAAGGTGATGAGCCCGTTGCAGAAGAGTTAGTAAGAATAAATATAACAGCTTTAAGTCCGCCGTTATTGGCCATGCCTGCAGACAGATCAACTATTGAAACTGTTTACCCTCAATTTACTTGGATGCCACCCACGCCGGTACAGATGTTTAATCCATTGATGTATGATATACTGGTGGTGGCTGTTGAAACGGATCAGCTGCCAAAAGAAGCTATAGAATTTAACCGGCCCGTTTACAGCAATACCAACCTGTTGACAGCTTCGGAAAAAATGCCCACCAGTTTCGGGCAATTAGAGCATGGTAAAACTTATGCCTGGCAGGTATTAGCCCGAGGTGGCAATGCATGTGCGGCAGCATCCGATATATGGACATTCAGGCTCGGCAAAGATTCGGTAACCAAAATAATTGATCAGGCAC
Organism: Chitinophagaceae bacterium; assembly: GCA_043752205.1. GTDB lineage: Bacteria > Bacteroidota > Bacteroidia > Chitinophagales > Chitinophagaceae > Ferruginibacter. Next base: position 18,535 of record JAYUYX010000256.1, on the reverse strand, counting down.
CCTTTATTAAGATCAGCAAATCGAGTACAGAAGTGACGGTGGTTCACCAGGGCGTGATAAAAATGGAATATTTTAATACAGGCAGTGATAAGCAGGTAAGCTTCCTTATTTATAAAGCAGCTGATAAAGAAAAAAACAGCAGGCAACATATACAATTTGACCTGGTGTTGGCTGAAGGGCAAAATTTTTTACAATACGACCTGGTTAAGAAAGGAAAACTGGATGAAAAAACTGTTTATGAGGTTTCCATGGTAAATGGACGTGGCGAAGAATGGCTGATGAAATTTGTACCTGTTTATTACGCCAAGTAAAAGCGGAATAGACATCATTAAACGAGATAAAATAAATATTGCTTATGTTAACGTTATTGACAGGAAAAAGACAGAGCGCTATTGCCTGGTTTCTTTTTGTATTATTTTATGCAGAGATGGCAGGATCGGTTTATGCATCCAAAACAGCATATTATATTCCAATGGTACCATACCATTACAATAGTTCTGTTTTAAATAATAACAGCAACGATTATAGTGCAGCTCCCATTATAGCCGCAACGTTGATAGATAGAAAAATGGTTAATGTTATTAAAGCCGATAAGCCGGTTAACGAAGCAGGTTTTTTTGGAAGCCCTGAAAAAAGCAGCAGCCCCGAAAAGAATAACGGCCCGGCAAAAATAAATATTGGCGGCCCCGGCCAGCCCGAAATGTCGACCTTTAAATCGGTAGGTGCAGACAATATGGTAAACCTGTTTACCGGTGATTTTTCTTACAATATTCCTTTACTTGATGTAGATGGTTATCCAATCAATATTTTTTACAACGGCGGCCCAACCATGGACCAGGAAGCAAGCTGGGTTGGCCTTGGCTGGAATATTAACCCCGGAACGATCAGCCGTAATATGCGGGGCCTGCCCGATGACTTTGATGGAACGGATAAGGTAACCAAAGAGCAATCGATGAAGCCGGATATGACCGTTGGGGTAACTGGATCCGTTTCCATAGAAACAGTAGGTGTACCCATTGGAGGTAGCCTTAGCGGCGGTGTTTTTTATAATTCAAAAAGAGGGGTGGGGCTTGAAGCCGGAATTACCGGTGAGTTTAAAGCTCAAAAAAATATAACAAGAATGGTTGGGGATACTAAAACAGCTCCTGATACTGCTGTTACAATAGCTTCTATTTCTGTAGGTTTAAATCTTAATTCTCAGACGGGATTAACACCAAGTGTTTCATTTCAAAAAAGCATGTTCTCAAAGGATAAGAATGACAGGCTTGGGTTAAGTACATCCATTGATTTTAATTCAAGAACAGGTTTAGGAGACCTGAGACTGGATGCTGAATTTTCGAGAAATAAATATGAAGAGGGTAAGAATGGGTACGCAGTTACCACTAATTCAGCTACTGCAAATCTGTCCAGTACAAGTATAAGCTTTGCCCGTACTTCCTATACCCCTTCTATACGTATGCCGGTAACTACTTTTAATGCCTCTTTTAAGGCAAAGCTTGGGTTGGAACTTTACCCGGTTACACTTGGATTTGGCGTAAGTGGGTATTATAGCAAAACCAGCCTTGCCAGAAAATACAGCGTACAAAGCAAAGAAGCTGTGGGCTATATGTACTATGAAAAAGCGATGGGCAATAAAAATGCCTTAATGGATTTTAACCGGCTGAATGACGGTAACTATACTTATAAAACCCCCATCATTTCTATACCGGTTTATACCTATGATGTTTTCTCTATTAGTGGTGAAGGTACGGGTGGCAGTTTCAGGGGTTACCGGGGTACCATGGGTTATGTTAAGGATAATTATACCCGAACCAATTCGGGTAAGGTTAATCTTGACCTTGACCTGGGTACTACTTCAACGATAAAAGTAGGCGCCACCATTGGCGGTGTTTATTCTGCTACCATTGCCGGAGAATGGGGTACGGAGAATGCTTTAAAGCATACGGCAGCATTCAGCGAAAGTGAAAATATTTTACAGAAGGGTTTTTATTTTAAGAATCCAGGGGAAAAGGCCATCATTGATGAGGACTTTTATAATACCATGGGGCAGGATAAATTAATGCGCCCAATGATGGGTACCACATCAAACGGCATCCCACCTTTTTACCAACCAACTACCACTCTGCAAAGCCGTTACCAGCTCTTCAATAGCAGGAGAGAAACAGATGGAACAACAGCAATTGATTTCAGCAACAGCTTTCGTAAAATAAGGGATAAGCGTACCCAGGTCATTTCTTATTTAACAGCATTTGAAGCTGATCGTGTTGGGTTAGACAGGTATATTTATTCCTACCAGGAAAATGTATTTAAACCAGGTATGTGTGCTAAGGATATGGATAAAACTTACCGTACCCCTGTTAAAAGGGATGCCCTGTATCGTCAACGACACCATATTTCGGAAATAACCGTACAGGAAGGCAGTAAAAGATATATATACGGCCTGCCGGTTTATCAAACAAAGCAAAAGGAACTAACTTTTAGTATAGGAGCTACCAAACAGGTAGATGCAGGTAAGGGGCAGGTAACTTATAGTGCCGGAACCGATAACAGTAATGAAAATAAAGAAGGCAAGGACGGTTTATTTCAATCAGAAACTGTTGATGCTTACGCTCATTCTTTTTTATTAACAGCTATTCTTTCGCCGGATTATTCTGATGTTACCGGCGATGGTATCAGTGATGATGACCTTGGTACAGCCATAAAATTTAATTACAGCCGGGTAAATAAAAAAACATCAGGCCCCAATAGCTGGGCAACATTAAATTGGCGCTTACCCGTTGAAGAAGGTAAAGCAAATTTTAACCGGGGGCTGGTTACTGATAATGGAGATAACAAAGCTTTATATACCTATGGCGAGAAAGAATTGTGGTACACCCATTCCATCGAATCTAAAAACATGGTCGCCACATTCAGGTTATCAGACCGAAAAGACGGTTGGGGTGTTGCCGGTGAAAATGGTGGCGTTTTAACAGGCACCGGGGGAGGTGCCTGTCAAAAAAAACTGGACCGGATCGATCTTTATTCAAAAGCGGATCTTATTAAATACGGTGCAAATGCAAAACCCGTAAAGTCTGTCCATTTTACTTATTCCTACAAGCTTTGTAGAGGGTATTCTTTATTCAGTGGTGATGCTGCTGCGGGAAATGGTAAATTAACTTTGGAGAGTATTTATTTTACTTACAATAACAATACCCATCAAAAAAATAAATACAGGTTTAAGTACGCAGAAGAAGAATCGAATACGGTTGTTTACAATTCTGTTGAAAGTGACCGTTGGGGAAATTATAAACCCCATACACAAAACCCAAATGGTATATCCAACGAAAACTATCCTTATGCAGTGCAAAATAAAACTCAGGCTGATGCAAATGCTGCCACCTGGAATTTAAACCAGATATTATTACCCAGCGGTGCAAAAATTGATATTGCCTACGAAGCTGATGATTATGCGTATGTGCAAAACAGGAGGGCAGCACAAATGACCTCTATTTTAGGATTTGGACATTTACCAACTTCAACTCCCGGAAATAAATTATTTGATAATTCCAATTTCCAGGGCTTGTGGAATTTTGAACCTGTGGATCATCGATATGTATTTTTCAATGCACCGGTTACAGTTACTAACAAAGCTGATATAAAACGATTATACCTGCAGGATCTGAAACAGCTACTATTTAAGCTATGGGTAAAAGTGCCAAAGGATAGTTATGGAGAAGGTTATGAACCCATGTTTGTATACTGTAATATTGAAGATTATAATATAGTACCAAATTCGGGAGGTAACAAATTCTACGTTAAGGTGGGCAAAGCAGCACATAACAATGGCAGCCAACTTATGGAAACCGTTTACCAGTTTTTAAGGGATCAGCTGCCTTCTAAAGCCTTCCCTGGGTATGATGTTGGTAACAAATCGGGCGTTGGGCAGATTGTAAAAGCCCTGTATGGGATGGTTAATAATGTACGTACCGGGGTTACGGGTTTTGAAAACAATGCCAGGGCAGATGGATGGTGCAGGGAAGTTGACCTGGTGAATTCTGCTGCCCGATTATCTAATCCCTTATACAAAAGAACAGGTGGCGGTCACCGGGTAAAATCTGTAAAGATCACAGATAATTTTAAAAGAATGCTGAACAGCAATGCTGAAATAGCATCTGTATACGGGCAGGAATATGATTATACAACTACAGAAATTGTAAATGGGCAGGTGAAGATCATCAGCAGTGGCGTAGCTTCTTACGAACCGGGCGTGGGTAATGAAGAAAATCCATTCAGGGAAATTTTGCAATACTCTAATAAGAATCCTTTAGGGCCAACCGCCAATAGCAATATTGAATTACCGGTTGCAGAAATGTTTTTTCCTGCAGCGTCTGTTGGATACAGCAGAGTAACAGTTAAAAGTATTCATAACAAAACCAATAAAAATATTAAATCGGCCGTGGGGATGCAGGAAACGCAATTTTATACCACGAGGGATTTTCCCACCCTGAGTGATTTTACCGATTTTGATCCTTCCAGCCGGCACCATTACAAACCCAGTGCCATCAATAAGATATTCAACTTTGCCCAGAAGAATTATATGACACTTTTGCAGGGCTTTCGGGTGGTTTTAAATGATATGAACGGTAAGGTGAAAATGCAGGCGAGTTATGCTGAAACTGATCTGAAAAATCCGATCAATAAGACCAGTTATTTCTACAGGATGAATAAGACAGGTGAAAATAAATATAGCCTGGATAATATTGTACCGGTTGTTGGCGGCCCCGATGGAAAAGTTACCAATAAATTAGTGGGTAAAGACATTGAAGTGATGAATGATTTCAGGGAACATTTTACGTTCACTCATTCTGCTCAGATACCGCTGAACCTTGATTTTTTTACATTGGGTGCCTGGCCGGTTTTATTGCCAACAGTTTTCAGGGCTATTTTTCGGGATGAGTCTATGTACCGTTCTGCAACAACCTTAAAAGTGGTTAACCTGTTTGGTATTTTAGACAGTATTGAAGTTATGGACAAAGGCAGTATTGTGGGTACCAAAAACCTGGTGTATGATGCGGAAACGGGAGAAGTACTGGTAAGCCGCACCAATAATGAGTTTAATAAACCCATTTATAATTTCAGCTATCCGGCTTATTGGGCAAATGAAGCTATGGGGCCTGCCTATAAAAACATTGATGTAACCTACAAAAAGGTCTTGTTCAGAAATGGTAAGATAGAGGGTGGCATTACTGAGACGGAAATAAACAACATTTTTGAAAGCGGTGATGAAATATATGTTTTTGACAATGCTTCAGCAGGACCTAAGGATAATGCGGGATGCATTAACATTGGTAGCGGAAACCCCTGTACACTTTTACCGCAAAGTGCCGAAAACAGGATATGGGCACTGGACATAACAAAAGACACCCGCAACACTACCAAAGAATTTATTTTTATTGACCGTTATGGTAACCCTTACCATGCGGCTGATGCCAATATCCGTATCATAAGGAGTGGTAGGCGTAATATGACCGATGCCGCTGTGGGCAGTATAACAAGTATGGCGAACCCATTATTACTTAAGCCTGATAATATAACTTTTGATAAAATTTTTATTGATAATAATACCAATATAATAAATACCGGGGCAATAGAATTTAAAGAAAGGTGGAAAACACAGGATGCATTTTATACACTGGATGAGATACAGCGGGTAGTACGACAAGCACCAATTGTATCAGGTACTGTGAATACAATACAAAGTGCTGCATTTGGGAATTATTTTAGGGGGCGTGGTACTAGATGGAAAGAATTATACGTCAATCCCAACCATTTTATTGCAACTCAATATGATGGTGGCGGGGGCCAACCGGATTTTAGACTCAGAAGCTGGCTTCTGTTCAATTTTGACAACCTTACAAATCTTAATGGCAACAGCAGCATTGTTTCAGCTAATCTCAATCTTCCTTCTCACCAGGATAATCATAGTATAAAAGTAGCTGGTAGGTATATCGGATCCAGTCATAATTCCCTTAGCTCTCATTATGCCTTTTGGAAACACCCCAATGATTTTATTATATCCAGGATGCAATCGTCCTGGCCATCATTTGCAAGCTTCAATATATGGGAGCAAAAATTTCAAGCATCTCCGCCTGTTGGCGTGAACAATAGTAAATACATTTTAGGAACATACCCGGTTTGGGGCGGGTCAAATGAAAACTTCAATGAGGATATTACCAGGGTTGTTCGCGGAATGTTGCAGGATAAATATGACCCTGCTAAAGCTTATGCTACAGCTCTAATGATTAATTTAAACTTCGAAAATGTTCGAAAACAATCTGTTGCAAGAGTATGTTTTGATAAGATAAATCCCTGGCTCCCTGACAGGAATATTAACATCAAATTGAAATACTATAATTGTGTGCCTGAAAATCCTATTATTTATCAGGGACCTGCTGCAGGTGCACCAACCATACCTCCTCCTGGTTACATGTATTGTAATACCGATGAAAAGGTAACAAATTGTTATTCAGTTTTTACCCGCCAATTTATGAACCCTTATGTACAAGGCTTACTGGGTAACTGGCGACCGCTGAAAAGTTATGTATACAACGGCGAAAGAAGGGAGCAGGTGCTGGCCCCACCACCAACAGTTAATAGTACTACTATTAACAAAGACGGAATTATTAAAGATTTTGAAACTTTCTGGAGCCTTGATCCTGTTAACAATAAACAAATAACCAGGACCAATATAACCAGTAACAAATGGGTTTGGAACAGTGCCATCACCCAATACAATCGTAAAGGAGCTGAACTGGAGAATTTTGATCCCTTGGGCAGGTATAATACCGGTATCTACGGGTATAATGAATCGTTGCCGGTTGCCGTGGTCAACAACTCCCGATTAAGGTTAAGTGCATTTGACGGCTTTGAGGATTATTTCTTTAAGGATCAGAACTGCGAATTGTTTTGCAAACCCAATAAACGGCATTTTGATACAAAAATAAATACCAGCCAGTTAGACGAAACAGAGGCGCACACCGGAAAGTATAGCCTGAAAACTGCCGGCAATACAACTGCAAGTATTAAATTAAAAGTATCTGCCGATAACAGCGGTACAGAGCCGGATATTTATATTAAAACAACACGAACACAAACCAATATACCCTGGGTTGTACCTATCGGAAAAGGCTTAACAGGAAACTATTATCATGATCCGGAATTATGGGGTACACGTGTTGATGAACAGGTTAGTCTTTACTATGACCGATCTACGAGTAATATTCCTTTTGGGCTTCCTTACAGGGGAGGTAATACCATTGTGTGGACAGGAAAGGTACAAGTAGCAGAGAGTGGAACCTATAAATTCACTTCATCTATTTATAATGACAAAGCGGTTATTACTGTAAGTAAACCAGGTGTTTTCAGTACTGTTGCTTACCAGCAATGCAATAGCCATATCAGTTGTTCAACCATTTCTAACCCGGTGAATTTAACGGCGGGAGAGCTGTATGATATCCATGTTCATATGGCTGATGAAAACAGCAGAAGAAACAATGCAGGTGGTATTAACTTATCATGGCTAAATACCTGTGTAAATAAATGGGAGCTTGTTCCTAAAAGAAATCTTTACCCAACCGCAGCTGATGCAAACGGATCTGTAATTTCTTCAAACAGTATATGTACTAAAATAGACCAGATCAAGGCGCTTAGCAATTACCTGATCGATGGCTTTGAACTAATACCTGATGAAAAAATGATTGCCAGTGTTTGGGTTAAAAAAGGTACTGTAGATTGCAGATGCCCGCTTTATGACGGTTTTACGATCAAACTAAAATCATCTTCCGATCCAAATGTAGCTACCCTGATGGCTAAAGGCCCGATCATAGAAGGCTGGCAATTATTTGAGGCAGCATTTACAGTTCCGTCAACTTCTGAATTGGATTTTTATATTGATAACGGCAACAATAACCTGCCCTTGTTTATTGATGATCTGCGTTTTCATCCCTATAATGCTAATATGAAATCCTTTGTGTATAACCCGTATAATTTAAAACCGGCAGCAGAACTAGATGAAAATAACTATGCCAGTTTTTATGAGTACGATGACGACGGAACTTTAATAAGGGTAAAAAAAGAAACAAGGATGGGCATTAAAACCATACAGGAAACACGCAGTGGTTTGCAAAAAAAGGTAACAGATTTTTAAAAGATTTTGACCAGAAATATATCGTTATTAAGCAATTGACCATCTTTAAAAAGAATAAATTTAAAATGAAAAAAATAATCATACTAGTTTGCAGTGTATTGATTGTACAAATTTTACATGCCCAAAGTTCCCTGCTTGATTCAGCTAAGCATGAACTTTACCAAATCAATAAAGCCTTCGACAGCAGCCAGTACATAGCCTTTAACCTTGATATAGGCTTCAAAGCTGACTCTGCAGGTATTACTTTAGAGACAGACCAAGTATCGGGTAATTATTTGCTTAATAAGAAGCATATGTATTACAATATGGCGGGCACTGAATACATACAGACTGATTCATTTTCATACACTATTTATCCTGATGAAAAGGTAATGGTGATGACTAAAAATTTTGTCGAAAAAGCCAGTGATATTTTTCCTTTGAGAACATTTGTAGATTCTGTTATACACTATTATGGTAATAATTATACCATTACCATTAATACTTCTTCTAATGATTCTGTGGGATATATTAAAAGAATAGCATTTGCTTATAATTCTATCGGGCCGGCAGATAGCATACCGCCTGCCTATACTTTTGTTGCCATTGATTATAACGATGAGACTTTTTTCCCATCAGGCTTTATTTTCTCCTACTTAGAAATTGTAGAGCGGGATTCTGCCGTTTTTACACAGTTGCTTAAAACGGTAAGTATGAAATTTAGTGATTACAAGGCTTTCAGCAACACAGAAGTATTTAATGACACTCAATATATCCTGTACAACCGGCAGCGTAAAATTTATGAGCCTGCTGATAAATATAAAGAGTACAGGTTCATGACTGCTGGTTTTGAAAATGAAGATGAGGATGCAAAATATTACCAGGAAGTGCCATCCGGTGGCAATTAAATTAAAGTGATTTATTCATTTATTGAATTGATTTATTTATGCGTAGACTAAAATTTATGGTAACAAAATTATTGTTTGCCGCCTTTTGGTTAATAGCAGCTTATACAGCTGGTGCAACAGACGACCCCCAAATATCTACCATATTCAAAGGTCATCTTGGAGAGATAGTAGCAGACCCGACCGGCGCTTTAGCAAAAGAAACCATTGATAATGTTTATTATGACCCCAATCTTTTTTCAACAATTGCCAACCCGAATAATGATAAAATAACCAACGCTATAAGTTTACTGATTAATGAGGCCTGGATCTATAAGATTAAAACCGATTTTACAGCAAAAGTTGAAATAAAAATTGACTACACACTTTTGGATGGAACTACAGGTTCTATCGCTTCCCAATGGCTTGAAATAAATTATACCATTGCCGGTGGTTTGAAATATAATACCAGGCAAACCATTAAGTTTGATAGGTGCAGGAAGGTAAAGGTTACTATTTTAAGTGTTAATACGCCCATCACCTATTCATGGAATGTATGGGAAGTACTTGATCTGGAAAACCGTATGCTGCGGAAAAGGGATTATATATTTGACAATAATACCTTTAATACTAAAATACCACCGACCCATACCACCCCAGCTGCAGGTGCTGATGAAGTTTTGATAAACTGGAGTAGTGATCCCTTACTAGCCAATGGTAAAACACATATTGATATTGAATGGACCTGGGTAGATGCAGAGGCGCTGGAAAATTATAAAAAACCAGATCCCAACGACAACAATAATTTAAAACTGGATGCAGGCCTTTTGTTTAAAAACAATTCTTCGAGGCTAACCATTGCGGCCAATATTAACACCTATGCTATACCATTAATTTATGATGGTGCCGGTCATTTATTTTACCGCATCAGGCCTGTGCAATATAAGGAAGATGAGCAGGTAGTTAATGGCAGTTGGAGTGCCGATTTATTTACCGGTATTACTTACTATACAAGAGCAGAAGGCGAGGGCCACCAGGAAAATTTGAACTGGCAAACCACCACATCATTTGCCGAGGAAGGTAAGCGTAAAACAGTGGTGCAATATTTTGATGGTACGCTTCGTGGGCGGCAAACCGTTACCAAGGATAATGTAAGCAATAAAACTGTTGTAGCCGAATCATTTTATGATTACCAGGGCAGGCCAACCATTAATATATTGCCGGCCCCAACCATGAATACGGTAATTAAATTTACTGAAGACTTCAACAAATTTGCCGCTACCTATGTAACGCCGAAGGATGCATTTGACCTTATGCCTATCAATACCAATGCGTGTTCATTTCTTACCCCGCAACTGGATAAAAACCATACAACGGGAGCTGCTCAATATTACTCTGACCAGAACCCCGAAAAAACCCAAGGCATTAACCAGTTTATACCGGATGCAAATGGCTATGCTTATGTTGAAACCAGGTATACGCCTGATGCAACAGGGAGGATTGAAGCACAAGGCGGTGTTGGCGAAACTTTTCAGTTGGGAAAAGGAAACAATATCAATGATCATGATACCAAATATTTTTACGGTAAGCCTGACCAGAAAGAATTGGATGCTTTATTTGGCACCGAAGCAGGTGATGCTACACATTATTCAAAAAATATGGTACGTGATGCTAACGGGCAATACAGTGTAAGTTATGTGGATATGCATGGCCGCACAGTTGCAACGGCACTTGCAGGCACTGTACCTGCAAGCCTTAAAGCACTGGATTCGTATGCTGCCGGAAATCAAACGCTCACTAAAGACCTTTTATCAACCAAAAATAACAGGGTGGAGGGCAGGGATATAGTGTCATCAACCTCATTAATAGTAACAAAAGATGGGCCGCATGATTTTCATTACGAACTTAGCCCACGCAGTGCAGAGATTATTGCCTGCATTCCCCCTGGACAGACTTTTTGTTACGATTGTTATTACGACCTGGAAATACGTATTACCGGTGGCTGCAGTACACAAATTGTAAAAAGTTATACCAATCTTAGTTTTACCAATGAGGGTATACCCATTGTTGACCAGAGTTGCGGAACGCTTCCTCCTGCAATAAATATAAACTTTACCGAAACGCTCTTTGCAGGAGAATACAATATCAGCAAAAAACTGACAGTAAATAAAGCGGCCCAGGATTGGTACCGGGATAATGTATTTAACGTTCATAATATTTGCAAAAAACTGGAAGATTTTTATAAAGATAATTACAGCATTTTTATAGCACAAAGCCCCTGTGAAATTACCTGTACCCAGTGTACGACTGCTTTAGGAACATTTGCTCAATACCGTGCTGCTTTCCTTACTCAGCAGGGGATAAATCCTAATACTACCGTTGTTTACGAATCGGAGATAGTGAAATCGTATAACGACGCAAAGAAGAACTGTGATGATATATGCACTACTGACCGGAAAAATACCCTGGGGGCTATACGGGATGCTATGCTGGATGATATGACGCCGGGTTATGGTCAGTATGCAAGGATGAATTTTGATTTAAATGAAGATGGTATTACCAACCCCGGGCATACTGAAGCTGATTACAATACAGGCCATGGTATGTATGAAACCAATACAACCCTGCCATTTAATATTTTTAATCTGTCATTAAATCCTCCACGTTATAAAGATCCACTAAATGAAAATGGAAATGCCAACTATTTAGATGAACTGGGAAATTTAGATTTAAGCAAAGCCGCTGTGGCACAAGTGCTTTTCCCCGAAGATTTTTCCGAGATTTTCAAACCATCCTGGGCCAATGCATTGATAAAATACCATCCCGAGTATTGTAAACTGCTTAAAGCCGAAACATCACTTAAGGAAAGTTATACACGTGATGCTCAAATGGAAGAAGTGAATACCTGGCAGGCCGCTGATGTTGCCGGTTATATTTTTCCCAATGATGGAACAGGCATTGTTGATAACGATCCATTTTTTACAGGTGTAGGCCAAGGGTATAAAACCACTATGATTCAATACATCAAAACCAATTTTAACAGGCTGCAAGTTGCAGGCCCCCCTGGTCAAATTAATACCCTCTGGAAATTAGCCTACATGTCCGTTTTCTGTTTAAATAACCCTTCTTTTACCTGTGCCCAAAATGCACCAATAAAACCCAGCCTCTTTAATAATCCAAATGGTAGCTGTACTGCCGACTGGAATTATGTATGGCGTTTCTATCGTACACTTTATTTATCAGAAAAAGAAAGGTTCGTAAACATGTGGCTTGATGAGCAATGCAATAGTTCTATTGATTACCCGCTGCTGACTGCCAAAAAATATGAAAGAAGATTTGGGAAGCCCGAGGATTATTATACTTCAGGTAATTACCTGAAAACAGTAGAGGAAAAGGTAAAAAATGAATCAAGTCCTAATGTTGAAACGGAGATGGCGGCACAATACGATGATAATTGCGAAAGTTATAAAACAGTATGGAAAAGACATTTATTGCAATGTGATAAAATAGCTGCTTATACCGTATTTGATGCAGAAGGAAATTATTTATCCAATGTTGTTGTTGATGATATGATGACCGGATTAAAAGCTGTATGTATTGCAGGTAGTGATAGAAACCACCCAATGGGCTCATCAACAGTTAAACCCGGAACCCCTATCAATGTACCCCAGTCTTTTCAGGAGGTATTTAATAATGTATGGACGACCTACTTCAATACAGATCCAAAAACAGCGATCTGTCATGAAAACATGATAGATTTCCCGATGCCATACGATAAGCAGGCGCCATTAAGTGACTACCCGGTAGTGTTAAAAAAAGATGCATGCCTTTGTAACCGGCTGGCGGAATTAACTGCAGAAAAAAATACTGACCCAACTTTTCCGGGCGGTAATTTAAGCCAATACATCCTGTACCGGCATGGTATTACCGTAAGACAAACTCTAATAGATTCATTAACCAGTGGTTGCAACGAAGTACCGGGCTGTACTTTCTGGGATCCTTCTTTTGAAGTACCTGCTATTTTCAATTGTAATACACCCATTAAAAACTGCATTGGCTGTGTTGAATATAATACTTTAAAAACCCAGTTTAAAAATGCCAATCCATCCTGGGCTGCCGGTGTAATTTATGCCAATCCACAAAATGATGATGAACTTAATGCAAATAAAGCGTTTGCAAAATTCATGAATAATAAAACAGGATTTATTAAGACCTGGATAGAATACCTGGAGTTTGAAAATACCTGCAATATACAAACACGGCCTGCTGGCATTAATAGCGCTACGATACCCGGTTGTATACCTACCTTTCAAAAATTATATGGTGGCACCGGCGCTGAGGTGGCTTCTAATTCAGTATTAAACATCGATGGCAGCAGTGTGATTGCCGGCTATACCAATAGTTTTGGTAACGGAGGATACGATGGCCATATTAAAAAAATTGGTAAAAGCGGAAATATCATTTGGAGTGAGGCAATTGGCGGTACCGGGGATGATTATTTTACAAGTATTAAAAAAGTTGGGTCCGGGGGATATATCTGTGTGGGTTACACCAAATCAGCTCCAAACCAAACTGGAGGCGATGATAATGTAAGCTTAGCAATCACGATGCCGTATCTGGTTAAAATTGACGATAACGGCGTATTGCAATGGTCGAAGAAATTAGTTGATAATAATACGTATGGTTCGGTAGCCTGGGATGTAACAAGTACCTCTGATGGTGGATATGCTATAGCCGGATCATATAAACATTCGCCCGGTGTAAGTAATGCATATATAATAAAAACCGACCAAAGTGGTACTGTACAATGGGCCAAATCTTTTGATCATGGTAATACAGACCAAGGATTGGGTATTATTGAAGATGGAAATACTTTGGTGGTAACAGCGCATCACTATACTTCACCAAGCTTTTCGGGTGACGTAACCAGTTTAGGAACTGAGGCCGCCGATACAACAGTTAATGATCCACAGGTACAAAATGGCCCACTAATTAACATTGTGTTGATGAAGCTCAATAAAACTGACGGAAGTATTGTATGGGCACATGATTTTGATATAGATCCTCTTGTAAGAAGTGACTGGCCAACTATGCTTAAGAAAACCAACGACAGCTATAGTTTCAGTGTTTACAAAGATGATGTGGTTACCAGTGGCGTGGTACATCCGCAATACCTGATAGCTAAAACTGACTTAAATGGAAACCCGGATTATATTAAAAGGGTAGCCGGATCAGATCCCTACCTGTTAGGATTGCATTCCCCAACAACTGATGGTGGGATGATCATTGCACAATGGGAACCACTATCATCTACGGGAGATATACACCTTGTAAAGCTGAATGCGACAGGTGCTGTGGAATGGGCCAAATTATTTGGCAGTACCGGAGTACAAACCGTTCAACAAGTTTGGCAAACAGCGGATCTGGGATATATAGTGACAGGATTCTCGCCGGGAGGTGCAGGCAATACTGATGAGTATATTATACAAACAGACAACCTCGGCAGAACCATTAACTGCCCCGACAATAATACAACAGCAACAATCACCACTCCTGCGTATACCATAAACACTTCTTTTGTATGGAACTCGGTTACAAATATTTCGGTAACTGCATTAAGTGTTGGCAGTGCTGTAAATACAACTTTGGTAATAACCACTATCTGCGGTGAGGATTGCAATGTACATGAAGGCGGACCATTATTATGTGGCCTGGGTAATATGTTTCCTGCAATAGGGGTTGTTGATACCTGTAACGCTTATATACCTACGCTGGCGCTTAACAAAGCTACCGAGCAATATCAGGCTTATCTTGAAGAACAAAAAGACCTGTTTGAAAATATTTACCTTACCAAATGCCTTGAAGCAAAAGACCATGAGATATTCACAGTTACTTCAGCAGTTTCAGAGTATCATTATACCCTGTATTATTACGACCAGGCCGGTAACCTTGTAAAAACTGTGCCACCTGTGGGTGTGCAGCCTAATTTTACAGCAACGTTCTTTGCTAACGTAAAAACAGCACGAACCAACGGAGCAGACCTGACCATAAACCATAACCTGCTTACCCAGTACCGTTACAATGCCCTGAACCAGGTTACAGCACAAATTAGCCCCGATGGAGGCATCAGCCATTTCTGGTACGACATAATGGGCAGGCTGGTTGTAAGCCAGAATGCCAAACAGCAGGTACAGAACAAATACAGTTATACAATCTATGATGAATTGGGCAGGATAACTGAAGTGGGAGAAAAGAATAAGCAGGCAGGTCATAGCCCTATGACACAGGTTATTGCACAGCATGTAGGCAATTTACAAAACTGGCTTACAGCCAGCAGCAGCGAGCCCAATAAGGACATTACTAAAACGGTATATGATGTTAAGTACGACCCTGTTTGCACCCAAAACCTCCTTTGCCAGCAAAACCTCCGTAACCGGGTAAGTTATACTTATGTGCAGGCCCTGGAAAATGGCAACAGCAATGTACCGCCATGGGAAACCGCCAGTTTTTATACCTACGATATACATGGCAATGTAGATGTATTGCTGCAGGATTATAACACAGGAATGGGCGCAATTGGGGGCGGCAACCGCTTTAAAAAGATAACCTATAAATACGACCTCATCAGCGGCAAAGTAAATGAAGTGGCTTACCAGCCCGGCTTCGCAGACGCCTTTTACCATAAATACCAGTACGATGCGGAGAATAAATTAACAGAAACCTGGACGAGTAAGGAATACGTGTATTGGGAAAGAGAGGCCCGCTATAAATACTACCGGCATGGCCCATTGGCCCGAACGGTTCTGGGTGAACTGGAAGTGCAGGGGGTAGACTATGCCTATACTTTGCAAGGCTGGTTAAAAGGTGTTAACAGTACTGCCCAGCAGAATGGTGGTACCATTGGTAATGGCGAAGACTGTGGATCAAACAGCGCTGTAGATAACCTGAATGTATTTACCAGGCAGTCGCCGTTTTCGCCAACCTATGTAGCCCGAAACAGTATAAACTTTTTGCCATCGGCATTTGCCAGCAATATGCCCGATAATTTTGAAACCGTTATTGACCCCACCCTGGGCAGTTGCGGCAATGAGGGTACGGCTGGTGATGAGATCAATAGTCCGTTCAACAATGGCCTGTTTGATATGGGGCAGGATGGCAAGACCGATATAAATGGCAACCCCGTAATAACCACGTACCCCGATGCCTACGGCAATAATACCAGGACAACAGATGTGTATGGCTACAGCCTTAATTATTTTAATGGCGATTATAACCGCATAAGCCAGGCAGCTGCCAACCCCTTTGCTGTATTGAATATGGCAATACCTACCGGCGATGCCGGAACGCCCAATACAGCCCCCCAGTTGTTTAATGGAAATATCGGCGCTATGTTGGTAAGCATTCCCAAACTGGGCAGCGCCAAAGTATATGGCTATAATTACGACCAGCTTAACCGCATTACCAATATGTTTGCCTTTAAGGGTATTAATACAGCGGCCAATACTTTTACTCCCGTAGCCATTAATGATTATAAAGAAAAAATAACCTATGATGCCAACGGCAATATTCTTACTTACAAACGTAATGGTGTAAACGGCGTTGTACCCGGCGGCCCGGGCGGCCTTGATATGGATGACATGACATACGAGTACATACCCAACAGCAATAAACTAAAAAGGGTTACCGATAACCCTGCCAACAGCGGCAACTACCCCGATGATATAGATAACCAAACAGATGCCCAAAATTATGTGTATGATGAAATTGGTAACCTGATCATTGATAAGGCAGAAAAACTTTATGACCCCGCCAACCCCACCAAAGCCATGATAGAATGGAATGTATATGGAAAGATAAGCCGAATAACCAAAAAGGGTGACCCTTTTGACGAGGTGATAGAGTATAAATATGATGCCAGCGGTAACCGCATACAAAAGATCATTTACCCTCCCGATAAAGGCATATCAAAGATCACCTATTATGTACGTGATGCCAGCGGTAATGTGATGAGCGTGTATGAAAGCGGTGATGGTGCGGTTAACAATGGCGAACTTAGCCAGCGGGAAATACATTTGTATGGCAGTAGCAGGCTGGGTGTATATAATGTAAAGGTAAATGTGCAGACAGAGAGCCGCAGCTTTATAAGCATGAACGGTGTAAGCGGCAATAATGCAGAATTGTTTACATTTACAAAAGCCAACAAGTTCTTTGAGTTGAGTAACCATTTGGGCAATGTGCTGGTAACAGTGACCGATAAAAAGATCGGCGTGTTTACCGGAACAGGTAACAGCATACTATCTTACTATAAAGCTGATATTGCTACCGCAAATGACTATTATCCATTTGGAATGGCAATGCCGGGCAGGAAGTTTAGTGCCGGAACTGAATACAGGTATGGGTTTAATGGAAAGGAGAATGATAAGAGTATAAATAACGGTACTTTAGATTTTGGAGCAAGAATTTATGATGCCCGTTTAGGAAAGTGGCTAAGCACAGATTTGATAACTAAACATTTCATTTCGCCTTATAATTACAGCTCTAATAATCCTGTAAATTATCTTGACCCAGATGGGGAAGACAATATTCACTTTTTTTATGTTATACAGAGGACATATGCCGATGGGAAACTGCTTAGTGCAAAAAGTACTAAGTTTACTGTGGTTGAAAAAAATAATGAACCAAATGTTTTCGTTCATCATAAAGTTGAACTAAGGTCTAATAATTATTTGGGTGAAGATGCTAAAGTCGTAAAGCAAATAGACACTAGATTCTACCCCGAAGTACCCCGAGAAAAAAGTGGGTTAACAACTTCTTATGGCTTTTTAAAGATTAAGGATGACGATAGAAAAACACTCATTAAATTTATTGACGAGTATAGCCTTTCAAGACAGGAAGTTGATGCACAAGGTGGCGCTGGAGGCTATACTGAAATTCAGGGATCAGGTTCTCAGGCATCTGACAGGATGGTAAAATCTCAGTGGTGGGGGGATGTTTTTGCTGATAAAAATGCCTTCGACAAACAACAAAGAAAAGATCAAATTGAAACAGATGTTGCAGTAACTTTATTATCTATAGTTGCACCTGAACTAATATTGGCTAGGTTAGCAAGGGGTGCCCAAATATTTTATAGGACAATGTCTAAGGCAGATGCTGCTATTTTTCAAGCAACTGGTAGGATACCTGCAGGAACTGAAACAATGATTTCACCAACCTTAGCCTATGCAAAAAGTTTTGATGGTGTTACTTTCCAAATTACCACGAAAGCAGGTACATTGCAGAGCCTGCTGAAAATTGGTGTTAGTGACGGAAGTCAGTTACTTAAGTCTCTGAAGCTTGCAAGAGTGCAAAAAGGATGGAAAGCTAACAACGCATTTTTTAAAACAGAAAGTAATGCAGCAAAGGGACTTTCTCCTCAAATTAATATAGGATTAGGAGATGGTAAGGCACTACAAATATTTAATAACAATATAACTACATTTAGGAGAAT
>JAYUYX010000255.1:0-3339 GCA_043752205.1 Chitinophagaceae bacterium | reverse complement strand
ATTTGAGTGAGAAACCTTATTTCCGGTGATCGGCTTCTTTCCTGTAACCTGACATACTCTAGCCATAGTGCTTATTTTTGGACGGCAAAGGTAAGGTTAAATATTAATAACCAGTGTTTGAAATTGAAGAAATTTTGAATTTTTATATAAATCTACCCACATTTAAAGTCAAATTGTGAATAATCCCGGATTTGCTAGATAAATCAAGCGCCGAATCTTAATATTGCCTAACTCTCGTCAATCAATTATTTAATAATTATTAATATGGTTACACATACGATTTCAACAGTATTTAATACCCCCATGGCTTTTATCGCAACTATAAACGGCCATAAAATTTTAATGGATACCACTGCCGACGATGGCGGAGAAGACAGTGGCCCCAGCCCCAAGCGCCTGATGTTAGCCTCTCTTGCTGGTTGTACAGGTATTGATATTGTATCAATCCTCAATAAGATGAAGGTGTCTTTCAATGACCTAACAATAAACATTGAAGCTGGTTTAACAGATGAACATCCTAAAATATATAATACCGTAAAAATTATTTATACAATCAGGATTGCTGACGAGGACAGGTCTAAAATGGAAAAGGCTGTTACATTATCACAGGATAAATATTGTGGTGTAGCTGCTATGTTCAGAGCATTTGCAAAACTGGAAACTGAGATCAGCTACCTAGACTAATATCCAATTGTATTGCAGCTTTTTTTAACTTTTGTTGTTGCCTTCCAATACGAATCATCTGTAAAACCACTGCCAACAATATTAACGATACGCCAATATAAAACTCCCTGTGCAGGTTAGCATTTTCATTAAAAAAGATGAACGCTAAAATGATACCATATACCGGCTCCAGGTTATAAGTAAGGTTCGCCGTAAATGCCGAAATCTTTTTTAATGCATTCAGCTGCAAGTCAAAACTTACAACTGTACAAAGCCATGCCAGTACAAGCAACCATAACCAATCGGTAATAGTAGGCATGTAGTATGTTGCCGGAAACTGCATTAAATAAAAGGGAACTAAAACAGTTAATGCCAGCAGTCCACCGCCCAACTCATAAAACGTAAGAATTTTTGGGGAATAAGTAAGCAGTAATTTTTTATTGTAGATAGGAAATAACGAGCTGCCCACTGCAGATATGATTCCGAAAATAACGCCCAGTTTATACTCCGGGTGAAAATCAAAAATGATATAAATACCCAAAATAGCGATCAACCCCAACCCTACTTCAATCAAGGAAATTCTTCTTTTGTGGATCAGTGGTTCAAAAAAAGCTGTAAAGAAACCTGTAGCACTAAAGCATACCAATGCAACAGAAACATTTGCATATTTAACACTGCCATAAAATGTAACCCAATGAATAGCCACAATAACACCCACGCCAAATATTTTAAGCAGGTCTTTAAAGGGAATTTGCTGCAGTTGTTTTTTGTATAATAAGATTGCGCCCAATGTTACAACAGTGATCAACAGCCGGAACCAAACCAGTAACCCTTCATTAAGCGTTATCAGTTTACCCAGTATTGCTGTAAAGCCCGCTAAAAAAACAGCTATATGAAGTTGAATAAGGGCTTTTCTCATGCAGGCAAAGATAAGCTCAAAGGACTCAGCATGGAAGATGCCGGGATAGCTGGTTAAAAAAATACATGAACAGCCATCTACTAACCACAAACTAATATATATTTGCCAACCTATAACCTAATCTATATTATGAGTTTTAAACGCATCAACAACATTACCGGCTGGATAATTTGCATTATTGCATGCGCCGTGTATATTATGACAATGGAAGCCACGGGCAGTCTTTGGGATTGTGGCGAGTTTGCTTCCAGTGCCTATAAACTGCAGATTCCTCATCCACCGGGGGCACCTTTATTTGTATTGATAGGCAGATTATTTATGGTACCCTTTGATGCGGACCATGCAGCCACTGGCATTAACCTGATGAGTGCTTTGGCCAGCGGATTTACCATTTTATTTTTATTCTGGAGCATTACCCATTTTGCCCGTAAACTGGTTATGAAAGATGGTGCAGAAATGACCAATGAAAAGATCTACAGCATTATGGCCGCAGGTATTGTTGGTGCATTAGCCTATACTTTTTCAGATTCGTTCTGGTACAGCGCTGTAGAAGGCGAGGTATATGCTTTATCTTCTTTTTTTACAGCCGTGGTTTTTTGGGCCATGTTAAAATGGGAACAGAATGTTGATATAGAACAAAAAGCTGGAATAAAAGGCCGCTTTACAAAAGCCGACCGCTGGATAATTCTCATTTTTTACCTCATGGGTTTATCAATCGGGGTTCACCTACTGAACTTATTGACCATACCTGCCATAGTAATGATCTATTATTATAAGCGTTACGAAAAGATAACTAAATGGGGAACTTTCTGGGCCTTCGTTATTGGTTGTATTATTACGGGGCTTGTACAAAAGGCTGTTGTGGTTTGGACAATTAAAGGTGCAGGCAATTTTGATATTCTTTTTGTGAACAGTTTTGGATTACCTTATTTCACAGGCTTCGCTTTCTTCTTTGTTTTTATTGCGGGATTGGTATACCTGGGTTTAAGAATAGCTTCCAGGAAAAACTGGAACTTCCTTAAACTTGGCCTTTGGAGTTTTGTATTTATGTTGCTTGGTTATTCAACTTATTTTACCACGTTAGTTCGATCAAGTGCCGACCCTTCAGTAGATATGTTCAACGTAGATAACCCGGTTAACCTGGTTGGCTATTTAAGTCGTGAGCAATATGGCGACTGGCCAATTTTATACGGACAGGATTTTACTGCCCAGCCTGAAGACACTAAAATAACAGAGACCTATGTAAAGAGCAACGGGAAATATGAAAAGAACGGAAGAAAGATAGAATATATTTATGCAGCTACTGATCAGCATCTTTTCCCACGCATGTGGGATCAAAGTAACGACCAGGGTCATGCCGATTATTATGCCGGCTGGATGGGCATTGGTAAAGACCAGGAGGGCAAATGGGAACGGCCCCCTACCATGGGCGAAAACATAAGTTTTGCCATGCAATACCAGGTGGGCTGGATGTACATGCGTTATTTTATGTGGAATTTTGCCGGTAAGCAAAATGATATCCAGGGTGTAAGCATGAGTAATGTAAGAGATGGTAACTGGAAAACCGGTATCGGTTTTTGGGATAATGCAAGACTGGGAAACCAGGATGCACTGCCAGATAGTTTAAAACATAATAAAGCCAATAATAAACTTTTTGCACTTCCTTTAATTCTTGGCCTACTCGGTCTCATCTTCCAGATAATGAAAGACAGGAGAGATGGTTTAATTGTGGGGCTGCTTTTCTTCTTTACAGGCTT
>JAYUYX010000254.1:0-3348 GCA_043752205.1 Chitinophagaceae bacterium | reverse complement strand
TAATAAAACTGCCAAACCCACGTATGTAGATATTTTCACCGGCAGCTAATGAATTTTTTACAGATTTAAACATAGTCTCAAGTGTAACTAAAACATCCACTTTAGGAATGCCTGTTTTATCTGATATTTGATTAATGAGGTCTGCTTTTCTCATACATAATTTGTTTAAAAATTATTACTATTAGAAAAATACGATAAAAAATCCGAAATTCCCAAATAAGTTGATGATTATCAGGTACTTTGTGAATTACTTTTTTTGGGTGTAACTTATACAAATATTTGTAACTGGTTGATTCATAAAATAATATATACAAATATATAATACTTCTATTTGTCAATCATGAACAGAAACAAGCAGTATTTTATAATGGAACTTCTCTATTGGAATAAGCATAATAATGACAGGATTATGCCCTGGAAAGGTGAGAAAGACCCGTATAAAATATGGCTTAGTGAAATTATTTTACAACAAACCCGTGTTGACCAGGGATTAAATTATTATAAGCGTTTTGTTGTTCAGTTTCCTAATATAAAAAAACTGGCCCAATCACCAGAGGAGAAGATATTTAAACTGTGGGAAGGCTTAGGTTATTATACACGTTGCAAAAACCTTATTGCTACAGCAAAATATATTGCATCAGAAAATGACGGAAAATTCCCTGATACTTATCAAGAAATCTTAGCATTGAAAGGCGTAGGACCATATACAGCAGCGGCAATAGCTTCCTTTGCATTTAATTTGCCTTATGCGGTAGTAGACGGAAATGTTTTCAGGGTATTATCCCGTTTTTTTGGAATTGATATTCCTGTGGATACGCCAGCAGGAAAAAACTTGTTTACAATACTTGCCCAAGAACTTGTAAATAAAAAAATGTCAGGTATTTATAACCAGGCAATCATGGATTTTGGAGCGGTGGTATGTAAACCTAAAAATCCATTATGTGCAATATGCCCCCTTGAAACCCAATGCCGTGCACGATTACAAGACAAAATAAATTTGCTACCTGTAAAGATTGGGAAGCTGGTAAAAAGATCAAGATGGTTCTATTATTTAATAATTGAACACAAAAGCAAAATATATATTAGAAAAAGAGGGCCAAAAGATATCTGGGAAAACTTATATGAATTTGTTCTGTTGGAAGCAGAAAAAAGTATGTCGATAGCAGCAGTAAAAAAATCAGTTGTTTTTAAAACTATTGCATTTAAAAATGAAATTAAGATCAATTCGGTTTCAAAAATATATAAGCAACAGCTTACGCATCAAACCATTCAAGGACAGTTCATACAACTGAAGGTAAAAAATGCCTTGCAGCTGAAAGAATATACCGCTATCAGCCAGAAAGATCTATCCAAACTTGCTCTTCCTAAATTTATAACAGGGTATTTATCAGAAAACCCTTTAAATGCTCTTAAAAGATAAAAATCTATCTTTAAATTTGTTATAGGCAGTATCAGCAATATTGCAGTGCATTAAATTAAAAATTATGAGAGGGGTAAACAGGGTAATGCTAATTGGTAACCTTGGCAAAGATCCAGACATGCAGTTTTTAGAAGGCAATATAGGTGTAGCAAAATTTTCACTGGCTACAACAGAAACATATAAAGACAGGAGCGGCAAACTGATTTCTCAAACTGAATGGCATACCATTGTACTTTGGAGAGGATTAGCGGAACTGGCTCAAAAATACCTGCACAAAGGAAGCCTTGTTTATATTGAAGGTAGATTAAAGACCCGCAGTTGGGAAGATAAGGACGGAAATAAAAAGTTTGCCACGGAAGTTGTTGGTGATAACCTGATCATGCTGGATAAAAGAAATGATGGGAGCCATAGCGGTGGTATAGAAGGTTTTGAAGAACCCGATCATGATTCAGGTATTCCACCTGCTGACGATGGTTCTGAACGGCTTCCATTTTAATTCAGTTTTACAACTGAAACAATCTATCCTTTTTAAAACAGGATAATATTTTTTACTTAAACTCTTTG
This sequence comes from Chitinophagaceae bacterium, assembly GCA_043752205.1. GTDB lineage: Bacteria > Bacteroidota > Bacteroidia > Chitinophagales > Chitinophagaceae > Ferruginibacter. The sequence continues at coordinate 1,364 of JAYUYX010000254.1, read as the reverse complement.
TTTTGGATTACCATTCGGTTCAACAAATTTTTAACTTCCAGTTTTTAGCAATAACACCTGCCGCTACCACCATACTTATATTCTTAGTTGTTATTCTTTTTATATTATCTTTTTTGATTGCAGGCTCCGAGATCGCTTTTTTCTCTCTTACTTTTAAGGACATTAATATGCTCCGTACAAAAAAGCAACCTGCTTACCGGCGTATTGTACATTTACTGGATCAGCCAAAAACATTACTGGCATCTATGCTCATAAGCAACAGTTTTGTTAACATCGGCATTATTTTGATTTCTAATATTTTAATTGATAGTTGGATAAGCAGCCTCCATCTTACCTTTTGGCCAATCTTTTTAATAAAAGTAGGTTCTGTTACTTTTTTATTATTGCTGTTTGGGGAAGTGCTGCCAAAAGTATGGGCAACACATCATAAAATATGGTTTGCAGCCACAGCATCACTTATTGTAGAAATTTTCAGCAGTATATTTTACCGCTTAAGTAAACGCATGGTTCGCTATAGCGATAAGATCGAAAAGAAATTTTCATCTGTAAATTCATCTACACTTGACAGCAGTCACTTGGATTATGCCATTGACCTGCTGCCCGAGCATGAAGCTACTACAGAAGAAAAATCTATTTTAAAAGGCATACGAAAATTTGGCGATACCACGGTAAAACAAGTGATGCGTACCCGTCTTGATGTAAATGGTATTGATATTAATTTCAGTTTTGCCAATACTGTAAAAAAGGTAGAAGAGTTACATTATTCCCGTTTGCCTGTTTATAAAAATAATCTGGATGAAGTGATAGGTATGCTGCATACCAAAGATATTTTACCGCATTTAAATGAAGCCGCTGATTTTGACTGGCATGTTTTATTGCGCCAGCCCTATTTTGTACATGAACAAAAATTAATTGAAGACCTGCTGCAGGAGTTTCGTAACCGGCGCATGCATTTTGCAATTGTGGTAGATGAATTTGGCGGCACTTCGGGCATTGTTACATTAGAAGACATTATGGAAGAGATAATTGGAGAAATTAAGGATGAATTTGATGATGAAGAAAGCAACAACAAAAAAATCGATGACTTTAATTACATTTTTGAAGGAAAGACCATGATCAATGATGTATGTAAGGCAATTGGTTTGCCGCTTGATATTTTTGATGATGTGCGGGGCGAAAGCGATTCTTTAGCAGGGCTTGTGCTGGAGATTGCCGGAGAATTTCCACAGGAAAATGAAGAGGTTGTAAGCGGCAATTTTACTTTTGTGCCTTTGGAAATTAATAAGAACAGGCTGGATAAGATAAAAATTACTATTAAAAACCCTAATGTGAGTTAGCAAAAAATAATATGTATCTATTGAAAA
>JAYUYX010000253.1:0-3365 GCA_043752205.1 Chitinophagaceae bacterium | reverse complement strand
GTGCATCAGCCACAGGAGTAAATTTTATACAATGCCGTTCAGATCCATTTTTTGAACAAAAGCCCACGTTTGCTTTAATGCCCCAGATACAAACCGGGCATGATTATCTTTTATTAGTAGCGCATACCAACAATATGCTGAATGGTTACTCACTTTTAATTGGAGGAGGTACGGCCGTTATTACGAGTACTGCAACACAGGAAATAAAAACGAATGCTGCAGCTTGCGACAATAAACAGGTAATGATAGTATTCAGTAAAAAAATTAAATGCAGCAGCATTGCTTTCGATGGTTCCGATTTTAATTTAACTCCGGCTATTGCAAATATTGTAAGTGCCATCGGTAGTAGTTGCAATAATAGTTTTGATACGGATTCCGTTTTGGTAATATTTAATACCGTACTGCCGGTGGGTTCATACACTTTAGTTTTAAAAAATGGAACTGATGGAAATACACTGCTTGATAATTGCAATAATGGGGTAAATAGTAACACCACGGTACCTTTCCAAATTTTACCATTTGCTGCATTAGATAGTATTATACCCGAATCTTGCAGACCGGGTAAACTTAAATTACTATTCAAAAAAAATATTCAATGTAATTCTGTTGCCGCCAATGGCAGTGATTTTTTAATAACCGGCCCCGGCGTTGTAGTAATCGTTAACGCTGCAGTCGTATGCAATAACAATACAGCGGCAAGCCGTGTAGAAATAATATTGCAACAACCCATTATCACTCCGGGAAATTATACATTAACCCTAAAAAATGGAACAGATGGAAATACGATTATTGATAACTGCAACGAAGTAACCCCGGCAGGAGAAGCTATCAACTTTACTATAAAAGATACAGTCAATGCTGATTTTACGATAACAATAAAAGAAGGGTGTATTGATGATACTGTTTTATTTAATAATGCAGGCAATGTTGGAATAAACCGCTGGTACTGGTCTTTCGATAACAACATCAGTGTGCAGCAAAGCCCCTCCATTCTTTATTCATCGGGCGGTTTTAAGCTGGCAGAATTAATAGTGAGCAACGGTTTATGCAGTGACACTGCACAAAATATTTTTATACTCAAACAAAAAATAAAAGCCGATTTTGCTGTGCCGTTAACCAACTGCCCGGGTGCAGCTGTTATTTTTAAAGACAACAGCAGCAATGCGGCTAACTGGCTTTGGAATTTTGCAAATGGCAATACAAGTAATCAGCAAAATCCACCGCCACAACAATATCCAAATACCGGCAATCAAAAAGATTATACGGTGTCACTCACCATACAAAATGGGAATTGTATTGTGTCCACCAATAAAATAATAAAAGTAAAAGCCAGTTGTTTTATTGCTGTACCCTCTGCCTTTACTCCCAATAATGATGGCCTGAATGATTTTTTAGGTCCTTTAAATGCAAGTGCTCTTAGCAATATGGAGTTTATTGTATATAACCGTAACGGGCAAGTTGTTTTTTCTTCATCCGGAATAAATAGTCAGTGGGATGGAGCAATTCATAGTATTAAACAACCTTCCGGCGTTTATATCTGGCTATTAAAATACACGGATCTCATATCAGGAAAAAATATTCTGCAACGAGGCAGTACCGTACTTATCAGGTAATAGGTTTCAGATTCTGCGTTCAGCTTTTATAAAAAACAACATAGAGCTTTCTTATTGCCATTGGCTGGCCAATTACCAGGTAGCACATACCATCCTGACTACCCACTGGGCAGGCCAGAAGGAGATTATGAATATGCTAACATCTTTGCTCCTTAACTTGCAATGTGAAGTGTATTGACAACAACATAGACTATTAAATGAATGTGTTATGAAAAAGGGGATTTTATTTTTATTATTAGTGAGTACTGTTACCGCCAATGCACAATCGCTGAAAGATGCGCTATACGGCGGGAAGTTAAAAAATGATACCAGTAGTGTGATCCGGAAAACTGATGATCTGAGTACAAAAATTGATACCAGCAGGAAGAAACCGGTTGAACAGGAAAAAATTAAATTGACTACAGTGGCCACGGATTCTTCTATTAATAAAATGACTGCTGCAACCGAATCTGCGGTAATAGTTGCTGCTGACAAGAAGGATAATAACGCTGCCACGAAAGACAATAATAAATTATGGAAAGAATTTGTAGACACTGTTACCAGTACATTGAAGCAGGAAGTGATGCCTTCTAAAAAGATTAATAAGGGAGATTATTATATAACGGTTGATTACACTATTGCCCCTGACGGAATAGTTACCATTTCAAATTTATTACTGATACCAGAAAATAAATTTCTGGAGCAACAGGTTAAAGAAAGGCTCAGCATTGATACACCCCGGCTAAACCCTGTACTGGCAGGTAATGGTACGCCACGCAAGGTTAACAAAAGATATAATTTCAATATATCCAAGTAAGACGGTTCGTACATTATAACCCGTACTCAAACGAGGAAAATATATTCAATTGGAGGTAAATACTTTTACAAAATCTACAAATAAACTTCCGGTTACAATTTGAGATGGATCGAAATTTGAAAAGAAATTTCCACCAACTCCAAGGTTTAACACTACCCGTTCTGTTTTACCAAAAAGATTTGGTACATAGCTTCCTGTTTTGGTTTCTACTACATTACCATCAAACATTGATGTAAGACTATTTTGCGACCATATCATTTCATACACATGATAACAATCAGTAAGACTTACCGTGGAAGTAATAAAACCTACCTGGTTTTTTACAAGATTCCTGTTGGTGGCCCGGCCATAAAAATAATTGGTTTGATATTTAAAAGGCTCCTGCCCTTTTGCCTCGAGATAATCTATCTCTCCCTGAGTAGGCCAGGGATCTCCATAACTCCAGAAGGCAGGCCACATACCATAACCAGCAGGTAGCTTTATACGGGCTACTATCCGCACCTTGGGAGTAGCCGGGGATGCTGAAATACTATTTTTACATTCTATTCTTCCGGATGTATAATTAAATGTTTTCGGTGTTGCATCAAACGGAGTGGTGGCACCGGTTACTGTTTCTTTTTTGGCAGTGATAACAAGATTACCACTTACTAATTGCATATTAGCCTGCTGATAATATTGTAATTCATTATTAAAGGCACCGCCAGTCCATATATTCCATTTACTCAGATCAGCATCAAAATTATCTTCAAATATTTTTGTAAAGCCTGCTGCCGTTACTGCTTCTTCATTAAATGTATAATCGCAGACACCTGTTGCGTTTACATTTACATTTAAAGTTCCTGCTACCGGAGCACCCTGGGATATGACTTTATCCGTTGCTAATGGTTGTATTGTTGTATTGATTTGTTTTTTACAGGAGAGCAGGCCGATTAAAAAAATAAAAGAAGCAACGGGGA
>JAYUYX010000252.1:0-8542 GCA_043752205.1 Chitinophagaceae bacterium | reverse complement strand
TTGTTCCTTAAAACGCAAAAAAATGGAATCTTTAAGATTTAAGGCATTAGAAAATTTAAGTAATGGGCTTCCAAAAGTTAGGGTGGAAAGCTCTCAAAAAATTACCGAGATATTTAATGAAAATGTATTTACGCTGAACGTGGCCCGTAAATTTTTAAGTGATGAAGCTTATAAAAGCCTCGCAGCATCAACTAAAGGCGGCAAAAAAATCGACCGTAATATGGGTGCCCATATTGCAAACGGCATGCGGGTTTGGGCCGAAGAAAAAGGTGTTACACATTTTACACACTGGTTTCAGCCTTTAACCGGTTTATCTGCTGAAAAACATGACTCCTTTTTTACATTAAAATCTGATGGGTCACCCATCGAAGAATTTGAAGCGGCAACCCTCATCCAGCAGGAGCCTGATGCATCTTCTTTTCCAAGCGGTGGCTTAAGAGCAACTTTTGAGGCCCGGGGCTATACTGCATGGGATCCTTCTTCACCTGCCTTCATCATGGAAATAGGTCAGGGCAAAACCTTGTGCATTCCTACCATCTTCGTTTCATACACCGGCGAATCTCTTGATACAAAAACACCTTTGCTAAAAGCATTGGTTGCATTGGATAAAGCAGCTACAGATGTTTGTCAATACTTTGATAAGAATGTTACCAAGGTAACTGCAACCCTTGGCTGGGAGCAGGAATATTTTGTGATTGATGCCGGTTTGGCAAATACCCGTCCTGACCTTTTGCTTACAGGCCGTACTGTTTTTGGCCATGCACCTGCAAAAGGGCAACAGCTCGATGATCATTATTTTGGTGCCATACCGGAGAGGGTCTATGCTTTCATGCGTGATTTTGAGCAGGAGAGTTATAAGCTGGGTATTCCCATTCGTACCCGTCATAATGAAGTGGCACCAGCACAGTTTGAGTGTGCACCCATTTTTGAAGAAACAAATCTTGCTGTTGATCACAATACTTTGCTCATGGATATTATGGACCGTGTTGCCAAGCGCCATGGTTTAAAATGTTTGTTGCACGAAAAACCATTTGCCGGTATCAACGGCAGCGGTAAGCATAACAACTGGAGCATGGCGACTGATACTGGTGTTAATTTACTGGCACCGGGTAAAACACCCAAGACCAATTTGATGTTCCTTGCATTTTTTGTGAACTCCATTAAAGCAGTATATGATTATGCCGACCTGTTAAGGGCATCAATTGCCAGTGCAGGAAATGATCATCGCCTTGGTGCCAATGAAGCACCACCTGCCATCATCTCTATCTTTATCGGTAAATATCTTACTGAAGTTTTAAACCAGGTAGAGAGCAGGGTTTCAGGAAAATTTGATGAGCAGGATGAAGCTATGCTAAAACTGGATATTCATAAAAGTATTCCTGAACTAATGCTGGATAACACAGACCGCAATCGTACTTCTCCATTTGCATTTACAGGAAATAAGTTTGAGTTCCGTGCCGTGGGTTCATCTGCCAATTGCGCCAATGCAATGACTGCACTGAATGCAATCATGGCTGATACGCTCAAAAGTTTTAAAGCAGATGTGGATGGCTTGATAGAAAAAGGGGAGAAAAAAGAAGTCGCCATCATGCAGATCATTCAGAAATATATTGTAGAAAGTAAATCAATTTTATTTGAAGGTGATGGCTATAGTGAAGAGTGGGAAAAAGAAGCTGAAAAGCGTGGCCTGCCAAATATAAAGACAACGCCATTGGCTTTGGATGCTTATGTAACTGATAAGATAAAGCATCTCTTTCACAGTAATGAAATTTATAACCATGCAGAGCTGGAAGCACGCCACGAGATCATGCTGGAAGCCTATATTAAAAAAGTACAGATAGAAGCAAGGGTGATGGGTGACCTGGCAACTACATTTATTTTGCCATCGGCAGTTAAATACCAGAATGTGCTGATCAAAAATATTGTTGGCTTAAAGGAGGCCGGGCTTACCACAAAAGCATCTGCCAATCAAAAGCAGGTACTGGAGGCGATCAGTGAGCATATCAATATTATCAGTGATAATGTAGAGAAGATGATCGAAGAAAGAAAGAAGGCCAACGAGATCAAGGATACCAGGGCCATGGCCATTGCGTATTGTGATAATGTAAAAGGCAAATACTTTGATATTATCCGCTATCACGTAGATAAACTGGAGTTACTGGTGGATGATGCCTGCTGGCTTTTGCCTAAATACAGGGAGCTTCTATTTTTAAGATAACTTTCTCTAATCCCAATACTAGTCCCACAAAGACGCAAAGACCACAAAGAAAAGTATTCAAACTTTGTGCACTTTGTGACTTCGTGGGATTTTTTATTTTGTTCCCACAAAGACACTAAGAGCACAAAGCAAATATTCAAACTTTGTGCACTTCGTGACTTTGTGGGATATTTTTTTGTTTTTATTAAAGATGCGATTAAACTTCTACCTTAGAATAATATCTATTTTACATAAAATTAAAACATATGAAATATTCAGTTATTGTTTTGATCCTCCTGGTAAGTAATTTATCGTTATCTGCACAAATTGAAAGAAAGCCTGGGGTGGGTAAAACAGATACTTTTAGCTTTACAGCAAAGAAAGATAAAGAAAATAAGCAAAGCCAAAAGGACAGGCTAAAAGAGCTTGATCTTACCAAAGACCAAAAAGCGAAAGTAAAAGAGATACGCCAGGCAGGTAAAGCAGCCAAAGAAGCCATTGAGAATAATGCAGAACTGAATGAGGCAGATAAGAAAAAACAGTTACGCCTTCTGCAAAAGGATCAGACGCAAAAGGTACAGGCTATTCTAACTGAAGAGCAGAAAGCAAAATTCAAGGCCTCCAAACCAAACAATCCATAAAGATTTTATTTGCCCGCAGGGCTCCGTGAGCAGGATAAGTTTCAGTCACTTTTCTGCAGTAAGGTTGAGCAACGGAAGCCGTTCATTTTTGAGCGGCTTTTTCTTTGCGTCAAGACGGTTTAAAAACCGTCAGACGCATTAATTAATATAGTTAGAATTTTTTCTATTACCACTTTAGGGTATCATTTAGAAAAATTAGTTTCTTTAAATTTGACCTCAGTTTGAGCCAAATTGGCGAATAGATTATTTTAAACCAGATTCTATCCGAAATGAAAGAAGTAATTTATGTTTTGATTTTATTGTTTTTATCAATTAAAGCATATGCACAAGTTGAAAAAATTGAAACTGATCGTCCTGGGGAAACGAATACTCCCACCACAGTTCCCAAAAAGTGGGTGCAAGTTGAAACAGGATTCTTAATGCAAATAGAAAAACATTATCCCAGATTGAAAGATCATTTCATACAACACCCATCATTATTATCAAAATATGGAATCGGGAACCGGATTGAATTAAGATTAATAACAGAATTGGGTACAATAAAAGAAGAGAATGTAAATGGGACTACTTTACGGACAGGAATAACTAATGTGCAGTTAGGAGGGAAGTTTAATTTTTTAAAAGAAAAAGGATTAAGGCCTAAAACATCATTGATCGCCCATTACAATTTTCGACGCTTCCGTACGCTATATAAAGACTCAATAGATGGAGCTAATTTCAGGTTTGCTATGCTACACACTTTATCTAAAACTATATCGGTTGGTTATAATATTGGCATGAATTGGAATAGGTTTGGATCTCCTCCAGCTTATATTTATACATTTTCCCCCAGGTTCAATATCAGCGAAAAATGGTTCGCCTATATTGAAGTATTTGGATCTTTTAAAAGACCAAAAAAATACAATCCTGAAAATAATATTGGGGCTGGTTTTGCATACTATGTTAATAATAATTTTAAAATTGATGCTTCTGCCGGGTTTGGCTTGAGCAAGGAGGCTCCGGATAAATTTTATACTATTGGTGCTTCATTCAGGTTTAATACCGGAAAATAGTCTGCGTACTAATTTCAGTTATTTTTGCGCTATGAGCACAACCTTCACCTACGATCAGTTACACAACTTCTCTAAAAATGTATTTGTAAAGATCGGCTGCAATGAAGCCGATGCCGAAACAGCATCCAAATCATTACTTTCCGCCGACCTGCGTGGTGTGGATAGCCATGGTGTGGCGAGACTTAGCGGCTACGTACGCCTGTGGGAAGCAGAACGGGTTAATACAAAACCAGAAATTAAAATTGTACACGAAACGCCTTCCACTGCTGTTGTTGATGGCGACAAAGGATTAGGTTTAGTGGTTGCACCATTTGCCATGCAGGTTGCTATTGAAAAAGCCAGGGCTGTTGGTACGGGCTGGGTGAGTGTAAAGAACAGTAATCATTTTGGTATTGCCGGTCATCACGCCATGATGGCTTTAAACGAAGATATGATCGGCATTGCCATGACGAATGCTTCGGCACTGGTTGCTCCAACTTTTTCTAAAGAAAGAATGCTGGGCACCAATCCCATTGCTGTGGCAATTCCTGCGGGTAATCAGCCTGCATTTGTTGCCGACTTCGCAACTACCACTGCTGCGAATGGAAAACTGGAGATGCTGCAAAGAAAAAATATGAAAGCACCAACAGGATGGGTATTGAACAAAGAAGGAGAGCCATCTACCAATTCAGGCGAAATGCAACAGGGTGGTTTATTGGTACCGCTTGGGGGCGATAAGGAACACGGCAGTCATAAAGGTTATGCATTGGGTGCTATTGTTGACATTTTTTCAGGCATACTTAGTGGTGCAAATTACGGTCCGTGGGTGCCACCATTTCCTGCTTACCTACCAATGCCAGAAAATATGCCTGGCGATGGCATTGGTCATTTTTTTGGTGCCATGCGCATTGATGCATTCCGCAAAGCAGATGAATTTAAAGAACATATGGATTTCTGGATAGAACGCTTCCGCTCTGCAAAAACAATTGCCGGTCAGGAAAAAGTCCTCATCCCCGGCGACCCCGAAAGAGAAATGGAAGCTGAAAGAATGAAAAGCGGAATTCCCTTACTGCCCGTTGTTGTAGAAGATTTGAAAAAATTAGGAGAGAAATTCTTTATAGATTTTAATTAAATATAAAAGTAAGGGCAGCATATTCCCAATTTAAGTACTCTTTTAAATAAATTCATCTATATGAGATTATTGGTGGTTCTGTTTATTTTAGTTTCCCTTTCTTCCTGCTGGACAAAAGTTAAACCGGGTACACAAACAAATTATTCTCGTGTTTGGGGCAATAAACCCATTTACGGTAGTTTTCCTCAGGCTAAACAAATAACTTATAGCAGTATCGCATTACCAGTAATAATTCCGGGTAATATTTATGCCAAAGGGAATTTAATCTACCAACTTGAACTGGGCAGAGGTATTCATGTAATTGACAATAGTATTCCCGCCCAGGCTCAGCGGGTTGGGTTTATTACCGTAAATGGAAGTTCTCAAATATCTATAAAGGGAAATTTATTGTATACTAATAGTTATGATGACCTGGTAGTTGTAGATATTTCGAACAGCAGTAATGTAAGTGAAGTGAAAAGGCTGGCCGGCGCTTTTCCGGAAGGACGGTATCAGTATTATTATAACCAACCAATAGAGTCGGGTTATTATGAATGTCCCAGGTTTGATAGTGCTGTAATTGGATGGCGGAAAGATTCCGTGCCGGCAAATTGTTTTAAAAATTAACTGGCCTTTAAATTAACAAATATGAAGCTCTCTTTTTACAATATACTTATTGCGTTATCAATTTGTTTAGTGGGCTGGTCTTGTTCTAAAGACGGAACTACCGATGCCGCAGCAGCAGCCTCAACAGGTAAGGCGGGCTCTCTTTCAAAATTTACCATTGTTGGCAATTTTCTGTATGCTGTTGACAGTCGTTTTTTATATGCGTATGATATCAGTGATCCTGCCAATCCGGTAAAAACAAGCACAGCAACAATAAACTTCAATGTAGAAACAATTTACCCTTTTAACAACAGGCTGTTTATTGGCACAAGTACCGGAATGTTTATTTATTCAATAGATGTACCGGGAATGCCCTCCAAAGTAGGAGAAGCCCGGCATGCACGTAGTTGCGATCCTGTGGTAGCAAATGACTCCATTGCATTTGTTACTTTAAAAGGCAATAGAAACTGTGGACCTGCTGTAAGTGGGTTATATGTTCACGACATAAAAAATATATTTCAACCCCTGTTGATAAAAACTCTGCCTATCGCAAGTCCGGAAGGTTTGGGTCTGGAGGGTTCTACTTTGTATATATGTTGTAATAGCGATGGATTAAAAGTTTTTAATGTAGCGAATCCCGCCAATCCCGTGGAAATAAAAACGATAACTGGTGCTTATTTTATAGACGTGATCCCTTATGGGAACTTGTTGATCTGCTATGTAAGTACGGGTATCAGGCTATATGATATCTCAAATCCCACCGACCCGGTTTTTATAAAGCTTATTGCAAACTGATTTTAATTCTCAGTTTTACTTACAATATATTTGCATTTCTGAAAAATATATAAAACAGAATTAAGTATAATGAAAGTAATGAAGTTTGGAGGCACCAGCGTGGGCAAGCCTCAGCGTATGCAGGAAGTGGCAACATTGATAACCAAAGATGATGAGTCAAAGATCGTGGTGCTTTCTGCATTAAGCGGTACTACCAATGCCCTGGTAGAGATAAGTGAATCGCTGGCAAGGGGAGACAGGGGAGCAGCTAAAGAACAGATTAATGCTTTGCAGATACATTACCAAAACTTTGTTGCAGAATTATTGGCTGATGAGACAAGTCGCAAAAAGGCGAATGAAATTCTGAATGAACATTTTGAATTTCTGACTATTATTTTAAAAATATCTTTCAGCCAGGCATTAAATAAAGACATACTTGCCCAGGGCGAACTGCTTAGCACCAAATTATTCAGTATCTATCTTGAAGAGCAGCATATTGATCATGTGCTTTTACCTGCACTTGATTTTATGAGCATTGACAGTTATGATGAGCCGCAGGTGGGTACCATAAAAGTAAAACTGGCACAACTCCTGAATAAGAACAAGGATAAAAATATTTTCATCACTCAGGGATATATAAGCCGCAATTCAAAAGGCGAAGTTGATAATTTAAAAAGAGGCGGGAGTGATTACAGTGCTTCTTTAATTGCAGCAGCTATTAACGCCAGTGTTTGTGAGATATGGACAGATATTGATGGCATGCATAATAACGATCCCCGGGTTGTAGATAAAACAAAAGCCATTGAGCAACTGAGTTTTGAGGAAGCAGCTGAACTTGCTTATTTTGGCGCAAAAATACTGCATCCGGCAAGCATCTGGCCAGCCCAGTTCTTTAATGTACCTGTTCGTTTACTGAATACTTTACAACCCGAGGCTAAAGGCACTTTAATAGCAGAAAAAGCCGGCAGCGTTGGCGTAAAAGCTGTTGCTGCTAAGGATGGTATTACAGCCATCAGCATCAAGAGCAGCCGCATGTTACTGGCTTATGGTTTTCTGCGCAAGGTTTTTGAAGTATTTGAAAAGCACCGTACCTCTATTGATATGATCACAACCTCAGAGGTTGCAGTATCTGTTACCATTGATGATGATGCACATATGCCCGAGATATTAAAAGAATTAGAAGCTTTTGGAACGGTAGAGATTGATACCAACCAAACAATTGTATCAATAGTAGGTAACGAAATTGCCGAAACAAAGGATGTAATGAAAAAGATATTTGATGCGCTGGAACCAATACCTGTACGCATGGTAAGTTATGGGGGCAGTAAGCATAATGTTTCTTTATTGATCGCCAGAGCGGATAAAGAAGTGACTTTGCAGTTGTTGAATAAAGGATTGTTTGGGATGTAAAGTAAAAAGTAAAAATTCAAAAAGGGCAGCTCAAACAGCAGGTTTTTTTTTGACTTTTGAATTGATCAGATACTGATGCCTATTTTTTTATAAATGAAACTCATCAACCAGGCCGGGCCTATCATTAAAAACTGGATGTCTTTTAAAAAGGATGGTTTTTTGCCTTCTACTTTATGCCCATAAAACTGGCCGATCCAGGCAACCACAAATACAATCAGACAAAAAAGCCAGAGCTGCATAAATCCCGCTTGCTCAATAACGTTACATAGCCATAAACATACTACGGCAAATAATAATAAGCCTATCCAAAGTGTTTTAGAAAGACTGATATAATATATCGTGACCAACGCTAAAACAATAATGGCCACATTTAATTGTAGGCCTGCAATATTAAATGGGAGCTTTATTCCATATAATAAACCAGTAATAGAAAAGAAAATTGCAGGTACACATATCCAGTGTATTGTTTTATTGGTATGGTCCTGGTGGCTTTCTCCGTATTCACTAAGCCATTGATTTATTGTTTTCATTTAGTTAGTTTTTTTGCTTCCCTTAAAGTTAATTAAAACCCTTTAACAATTAATGTGCAACTAAACTAAACATCTGTGCGTCTTATTAATGGTTTTTCATAGGATATTGGATTAAACGGCCCGGATTTCTATCCGGGCTTCTTTTTTGTTTTTAAAATTAAATAACAAAAAAACCGGGTACTAGTTATAATCGTATATGAGTTGGTTTTTCATAGGATATTGGATTAAACGGCCCGGATTTC
>JAYUYX010000251.1:0-3379 GCA_043752205.1 Chitinophagaceae bacterium | reverse complement strand
AGGCAAATAGCCATGAAAAATTGGTGGCGGCGATTTGGGTTGTTGAGTACGGCTCCCGGTATAAGTGGAGATACTTTAAAAAATATTTTTACCGATCTAAAAACCAATATTGATAAAATAAAAGCCAGGGGAGGACAGGTATTACTTATCCGTCCACCTTCCAGCGGTGAAATGTATGAGGCAGAACAGAAAGCTTATCCCCGTGCTGCTTATTGGGATGAATTGTTGGTATATACAAATACGCCGGGGATCCATTTTGCAGATTATCAGGTGATGACTGTTTTTACCTGCCCTGAATGGTCACATTTAACACCTCAGGATGCGATTATATTTACAAAAGACCTCGTTGAAATACTTCAGCGGGAAAAGGGCTGGAGATTCCCCAATAAAAAAATATATAAAATTATTTAAACACTATTAATATTAAAACTATGGTATTTAACTCTTATACCTTTATTGCTTTTTTTATCATCATCCTCATTCTGCACAATCTTCCATTTACCTGGAAGGTAAAAAAGATAAACCTGTTAATTGCCAGCTATATCTTTTATGCTGCGTGGAATCCTCCCTTTATACTTCTTTTATGGTTAGCAACTGTTGTAGATTATTTTGTGGGTAGAGCACTCTATAACCAGGAGAATAAAAACAAACGCAAATTATTGCTGGTAATAAGCCTTATTGGCAATCTGGGTATGCTTATCTTTTTTAAATACGGCACATTTTTACTGGAAAATTTCACAAGTCTTGTAAATGCCATGGGCATGGATTATCATCCAGCTAAGCCCAATATCATTTTACCTGCAGGTATCTCATTCTATACATTTACAACACTCTGTTATACCATTGATATGTATAAGCGTAAAAGCAAGCCGGTTAAATCCCTGCTTGATTTTTCACTTTTTGTTACGTTCTTTCCGCACCTGGTTGCAGGCCCCATTGTACGGCCTCCACAACTGGTCCCCCAGTTTGAAACACCAAGATCTGCTACCCAAAAACAATTGATGCAGGGGCTTTTATTGATATCGCTTGGCTTATTTATGAAAGTTGTTCTGGCCGACAGTTTACTGGCTCAATCAGCCAATGATGTTTTTAATAGTAAGCTGATCTTACATACCCTTGATGCGTGGATGGGTGTATTGGCATTTTCCGGCCAGATATTCTTTGATTTTGCAGGGTACTCTACCTGTGCCATTGGTGTGGCCGCCTGCCTCGGGTTCGTGTTGCCTGAGAATTTTTTATATCCCTATGGTGCAATTGGCTTTTCCGATTTCTGGCGAAGATGGCATATCACGCTATCGGCCTGGCTAAGAGATTATTTATATATACCACTTGGCGGTAACCGCAACGGCAAGTTCAGAACATACATCAATTTAATGATAACCATGTTGCTGGGCGGGCTATGGCATGGCGCTAACTGGACCTTTGTGGTTTGGGGAGCATTGCATGGCGCTTATCTGTGGGTAGAAAAAATGATACTTGATTTCCGTAGTAAAAAATTGCCTGTGGCAGTTACAGCCACAGCACTGCCCTCAGGCGAGCCAGGGACGGAAGGTATTTCCACGCAGGATTTCAAGGCAAAGACCTTACGCAATTTTATGTATGCCATGATCACTTTCTTTTTCATCAACGTAACCTGGGTATTTTTCCGGGCGCCCGATTTTGGTTCTGCCTGGCAGTTGTTAACTTCTATGTTTTACAATGTACCCAATGCAGTGCCTTTGCTAACAACCCTTAGTGTAATTAAAGTTTCAGTAATTACCATATTACTTGTTGCCTTCCATTGGATGATGCGGAATACACGAGTGTTGACAGTAGCTGAAAAAATGCCCTGGTGGTTATTAGGAATAATTTGGTCGGTTATTTTATTGCTGCTGATATGGAGCCAGGAAAGCAGCAGTTCCTTTATCTATTTTCAATTTTAGCGAAAAGTGCGGACTCCCGCAATTAATCAATATCCTTAATAATCAAATCCTGCTTCGGCAGGATTTTTTTTGTCATAGCATCTTCTTAATAATTTTTCCCAGCATCATTAATCCATAATCTGTATCATCGTTCCAGGGTTTTCCAAAACTGATTCGTATGCAGTTTGAGTAATTATTGCCTGCAGAGAATAGCTTACCGGGTACAATGGAGATATTATGTTTCATTGCTTCGGTACGCAGTTTAAACGCATCTACTTTTTTATTTAATTCAAGCCAGAGGATAAAGCCACCGTGTGGACGGGAAACTTTAGTATCAGCAGGAAAATATTTAATGATCGCTTGTACATACCTCAAACTCTGTGTGTGCAAAGCTTTGCGAAGTTGCTTTAAGTGAAATTCGTAACGCCCATGTTTTAAATAATGTGCAATAGCAGCCTGCGTAAGCGTGGGGCTGCTTATATTTTGAATTCTTTTCTGCTGTTTAACGCTGTCGAAAAACTTACCGGGTATCATCCACCCGATACGGTAACCCGGTGTAAGGGATTTTGAAAAAGATGAGCAATACATTACCAGCCCTTTGGTATCATAATACTTGCAGGTTTTGGGTCTTGATTTTCCGAAATAAAGATCACCATAAATATCATCTTCAATTAAGGGAATATTATTTTTTGAAATGATCTCAACTAACTGTTTTTTATTTTCATCGCTCATGCAGCTACCCAACGGATTATTAAAACTGGGAACAAATACACATGCCTTAATTGAAAATTTCTTTATTGCTTTTTGAAAATGCTGCAGGTCGATACCTGCAATAGGATCGGTGGCTATCTCAACTACTTTTAAACCCAGGCTTTCAATGGCCTGGTTAATACCGAAATAGGTAGGGCTTTCCACGGCTACCGTATCGCCAGGATTGGTCACAGATTTTAAACAGAGATATATTGCTTCAAGACAACCACAGGTAATAATAATATCATCAGGCTTTATACTAGCACCCCAGTTAAAAACAAGTTTGGCAATTTGTTTTCTTAATTCAATATTACCCTGTGTAAGTTCATAGTCAATACAATTATTTTTTGTGTTGCGTAGTGCATAAATAGCTGACTTGTTGAGCTTGGCTGCAGGTAATAAAGAAGCATCGGGCACAGCCAATGCAAAGTTGGTAACATTGGCAGCAGCAATATCTGTGTAAATGGAAGCGATCATTTCCTTTACACTTACCTCGTGTGATAAGGTATCGGTTTTTGTCTGGTTGGGCAGTTCGGGAAAGCGGTGATGATTAAACCTGACATAGTATCCCGACTTTGGGCGTGATTCGATCAGCCCTCTTCCTTCCAGGTGGTAATATGCCTGGAAAGCAGTGCCCATGCTTATTCCGTACTCATCACTTAATACCCTTACCGAGGGAAGTTTATC
Source organism: Chitinophagaceae bacterium (assembly GCA_043752205.1). Lineage (GTDB taxonomy): Bacteria > Bacteroidota > Bacteroidia > Chitinophagales > Chitinophagaceae > Ferruginibacter. The sequence continues at coordinate 41 of JAYUYX010000251.1, read as the reverse complement.
ACCAATACGCAATACTTCTTCTGCGATCATTTTTTCCAAAC
>JAYUYX010000250.1:0-8553 GCA_043752205.1 Chitinophagaceae bacterium | reverse complement strand
AACAGAGAATGGTTTTTCTGAGTTATTAACCGCCGAAGCAGTTGAGAATACTCTTGCAGAAAAAGGCACAACACTTGTTATGATTAACTCAGTGTGCGGCTGTAGTGCCGGTACAGCCCGCCCGGGAGTATTAATGGCAGTAAATAATACTACTAAAAAGCCTGATCATATCACTACAAGTTTTGCTGGTTTTGATATTGAAGCGGTTAATAAATTAAGAGAACATCTTATGCCTTATCCTCCTTCATCTCCTGCCATTGCTTTATTTAAAGATGGTAAATTGGTTCATTTTATAGAGCGCCATAATATTGAAGGCCGTAGTGCTCAGATGATAGCTGAAAACCTGATAGGTGCTTTTGAGCAGCATTGTAATTAATAAATTTCAGTAAGTATACTATACATACCTCCTGTGTATACGGGAGGTTTTGTATTACCATTGCGTTGATATATTGAATATATTGCAGTCCTAAACTTTAAAACCTCAACTAACAGATGTATCCAAATTTATATTATGTATTTAAAGATTGGTTTGGAATAGAGTTGCAGGGATTAAGTTTTCTAAATACTTTTGGGTTGATGGTTGCCATGGGCTTTGTTACAGCCGCCATTGTTTTAAGCAAAGAATTACAACGAAAAGAAAAGGAAGGCCTGCTTTCTCCCCGGGAAGAAATGATCATTGTAGGTAAACCTGCCTCTATGGGTGAGTTACTTATGAATGCCCTTGTAGGGTTTATTTTCGGGTATAAAATTTTCGGATTGTTTTTTAGTAAACCTGCTGATGTAAATCCCCAGGAATATATTTTTTCATCTGGGGGAAATATATTTGGGGGACTGCTGTTAGGGATTGCTTTAACCTGGTATAAATGGTGGGATAAGAATAGACAAAAATTAAAAGACACGGAAAGGCGTAATGTACGTATCTGGCCCCACGATAGGGTGGGCGATATCATTATACTGGGATTGATATTCGGTATCATAGGCGCAAAGCTTTTTGATAACCTGGAAAACTGGGATGAGTTCATAAAAGACCCTATCGGGAAATTGTTCTCCGCCAGTGGCCTTACTTTTTATGGTGGGCTTATTATGGCAGCCATTGCCATATGCTGGTATGCCTCCAAAAAAGGAATAAAGATCATTCACCTGGTTGATGCAGCAGGCCTGGCACTATTGCTGGCATATGCGGTGGGCCGTATTGGTTGCCAGGTATCCGGCGATGGCGATTGGGGTATATATAATAGTGCTTATGTTGTAAATGCCCAGGGTAAAGTAGTGGAAGCTGCTCCCGGCGATTACCAGGCGCAGTTAAATAAGAACGCCAATTATTATTTAACAGGAGAGGTATATACCGAAGACACTGTTCTATTACATTATAATGGCCGGGCTTATGAAACTTTAGAAAAAGTTCCTCATAGCACACTTAAGGGGCCTTCATTTTTACCGGTTTGGATGTTTGCTTATACTTATCCAAATAATGTAAATAAAGACGGAGTGATCATTCCGGGCAGCAAAGAAGAGCACCGATGGGTATTGCCTCAGCCCGTTTTACCTACACCCTTATACGAAACAGTTGTCTGCACTCTGCTCTTTTTGATCCTTTGGTCAATACGAAGAAAGATTACCACACCGGGCGTTATGTTTGGTATCTATCTCATTGTAAATGGAATAGAAAGATTTATTGTAGAATTATTCCGGGTAAATAATACCTATACGATATTAGGATTTCACCCAACACAGGCCGAGATCATATCGGCTGCCCTTGTGTTTGCAGGCATTATTCTTATTATTATTGTCAAGGGTAGAGCTTCAAAAAACCGTTAACGTTAATTTCTTTAACTTTTTAGTTATGTAACATTATCCTCAAATGTTGCGTATAAGGCTATGTAACCAAATATCCCTGATATTTACCGTTCAATACAAAACAATGTACTGTGTAACACATAGTACTTACTTTTGTGAAGTAGTTATCAAAGTATATAACTAAGTATAGCCTCCTGGTAAAACGGGATAAAAATTAAAAACAAAAAGTAAAGCCATGAAACAATTTTTCAGCCTGCTGGCTGCTATGAGCATCGCTATATGCAGTCACGCCCAAACCGGAACTAAAGTATCCGGAAGTATTAAAGACGGAGGTAATCAAAAAGTAATTGATGCCGCATCCGTTTCTCTCTTAAAAGCCAAAGATTCTGCCCTTGTTAAAGTAGCAGTAACAGACGCAGCCGGTAATTTCTCTTTTGAAAATCTAAAAGAAGGCAGTTACCTGGTATTAGCAACTTCAATTGGCCATGCTAAAACCTACAGTAATGCTTTTAGCATTTCAGCCACCAATCCAACAGCTAACGTAGGTGTATTACAACTTGTTCAGGCTGATAAAGCCCTGAAAGAAGTTGTAGTTACTGCTAAAAAGCCTTTGATCGAAAGAAAGCTTGACCGCACAATCGTTAATGTAGATGCATCAATTACAAGTGCCGGCAGCACAGCATTGGAGGTTTTAGAAAAAGCACCAGGTGTTTCTGTTGATAAAGACGGAAATATCAGTCTTAAAGGAAAATCGGGTGTTATTGTTTATATAGACGGGCGCCCCAGTTACTTAAGCGGGCCCGACCTGGCCAACATGCTGCGTAATATGACTGCCAGCCAGCTTGACCAGATCGAGATCATGACCAATCCCCCTGCAAAATATGATGCCGCTGGTAATGCAGGAGTGCTCAATATCAAAACAAAAAAGAACAAGATGTTTGGTTACAACGGCAGCATAACCACTGGTTATACACAAGGCCGTTATGCTCGCTTTAACGAAGCAGTAAGCTTCAATTACCGTAACAGTAAAGTGAATTTTTTCAGCAACTTTAATTACAACCGAAATCATAAAGGCGAAGACCTATATATTACCAAGAACTTCCGTGACGCAACTACAAAGAATATCAAATCAATTTTTGATCAGACAACGCAGATGGAAAACCAGCGCCATTATTACAATGCCAAAATAGGAATGGATTATACTGTATCAAAGAATACAACAGTAGGAGTGGTTCTAAATGGCTTTTATAATCCAAGTTTATGGCAAAGTTCTACCAATACATTGATCTACGATCCAAACAATGTATTAACTGATCAGACAACTGCTTATACAGAGAATAAGGAAAAGTGGAAAAATTTTAGCTCCAATGTTAACTTCAGGACCAAGCTGGATACAGCAGGCCAGGAGATCACAGCCGATCTTGATTTTATTCAATACAAGGCTACAAGCATCCAGCCGCTCACAAGTACTTACTATGATAATATGGGGAATATGACAAAAGCTCCCGAAGTTTTACTGGGTACATTACCTACAAACATTAAAATTTACAGCGGTAAAGTTGATTATACTTTACCATTAAAAAAAGATGCAAAATTTGAAGCCGGCTTTAAAACAAGTTTTGTTAAGAATGATAATGATGCCAGGTATGATAGTGTTAAAACAGGATACAATGTTTTAGATAGTGGCCGCAGCAATCATTTTATTTATGATGAGAACATTAATGCTGCATATATGAATTATAGCAGGCCATTAGGAAAAAAATGGAGTGCACAGTTTGGCTTGAGGGTAGAGAATACCAATTCAAAAGGTATTTCAAAAGGATACACTTATAACACTACCCAGGATAAATTTGAATACACTGAAACAAAATTCAGCAGGTCATATACCCAGTTATTCCCTACAGTTTACCTGCAGTATACTGCTAACGAAAAAAATCAATTCGTTATTAATTATGGCCGCAGAATCAGCAGGCCTGATTATGAGGATATGAACCCATTTGTGCATTTCCTTGACAGGTATACTTTTGAACAGGGTAATCCAAACCTAAGTGCACAGTTTGCCCATAATATTGAATTAAGTCATACTTACAAAGGGTTTCTTACAACTACGGTGAATTATACTGCTACCGAAAATATTATACAGCAGGTGTTAGAGCAGAATGACCTTACCAATGAAACCTATATCAAAAAAGCGAACATTGCCAGTGCCAAACAATTTGGTTTAGCAGTTACCGCAAATAAGCAAATTACTAAATGGTGGAGTGGTAACATCTATACCAATGTATTCAACAACCATTTTAAAGGTCTTGTAAATAATGAGCCTATATCAATTGGTATTACAAGCGTTATGGTTCAATTGCAGCAGCAATTCAAATTTAAAAAAGGCTGGTCTGCAGAGATCAGTGGAGTTTACCGCAGCAAAGCCCTGGAAGGCGTGATCTACATCAAGCATATGAAGCAAGTGAATGCCGGCGTGAGCAAGCAGATCCTAAAGAACAACGGTAGCATCCGTTTAAATGTTCGTGATATTTTTGCAGGTGGAGTTTTTAATGGTTACAGTAAATATGGTACAGTGGATGCCAAATTCAAGAATGTTAACGACAGCCGTGCAGTGAGCCTTACTTTTACTTACCGTTTCAACAAAGGAAAATTAAAAGCGGGAAGCAGCAAAAAAAGCAGCGGTGCCAGTGATGAGCAGAACAGGGTAAAAAGCGGTGGCTAATAACAACGTTTAATATTATTTTAAAAGAAGTGCTCCTTTTTGTAAAAACCTGTCGCCTTTGTGCGATAGGTTTTTTACTTTTGGAAAAAATACAATTATGCCATCATTTGATCTTGTAAGCAAAGTTGACCTGCAGACACTGGATAATGCCATCAACACGGTAAGTAAAGAAATCACCAACCGTTTCGATTTTAAAGGCTCACACGTGGTAATTGAGCTTAATAAAAAAGACTTTAAGGTAAATCTGGAAGCTGACAGTGAAATGAAAATTACCCAAATCACGGATGTAATGATCAGCCGTAGTATGAAACAGGGGCTGGCAGCTGAAGTGTACGACCTGAGTAAAGAGCCTTTTCAAAGTGGTAAAGTAGTAAAGAAAGAAGTGCCCGTTAGGAACGGCATCAAGCAGGAAGACGCCAAAAAGATCGTAAAGCTGATCAAGGACAGCGGCTTAAAGGTGCAGGTTGCCATAATGGATGACATTATACGGGTAACCGGTAAAAAAATTGATGATTTGCAGGAAGTTATACAAGCCACAAAAGGTTGGGATGTTGGAATTGCCTTGCAATACATCAATATGAAAAGCTGATCATTAATTGATAATTGGATAGTTGATAATGGATAATTTTTTCAAACAAAAAGAGGTTTGATATAAGGGAAGTCCATTTATCAGAGAACATTATCCATTTTTTTGACTGTTTTTAAGTAAAAAGAGCTTAATTTCGCCCCTTTCTAATAATTTGTACGGCAAAACCCGTACGCAAAACAAAAAATATGAAACAAGGAATTCACCCCGGTAATTACAGAATGGTTGTTTTTAAAGATATGAGTAATGGTACTCAGTTTTTAAGCCGTTCAACAGCTGTATCAAAAGAAACAGTAACTCACGAAGATGGTAACGAATACCCGGTAATTAAACTGGAGATCTCAAATACTTCGCATCCTTTTTATACCGGTAAAAATGTACTGGTAGATACTGCGGGTAGAATTGACAAATTCAACAAGCGGTACGAAAAAAAAGCAAAATAATTTAATAGAGATCATTAACTTTATTTCAAGTTTGTTTTTCATGGCTATACTTTAAGTCCCTCCGGTTCTCCGGGGGGATTTTTATTTTGCTTATTTTTACCGTATGCAAAAGATCATCTTTACTGAAGAATACTGCAAACCTGCAAACCTGCATCCTTTTACATATACAAGACATATACAAGACATACGTATCGGCATTTTAACTATCCGGGAAAAATGGGAGCTTTATTTAAAGATAGCTTCTGCCGATAAATGGCAGGGCCACTACCTGGATAATGAGTATTCTATTAAAATTGAAAAGAGTATTGGCAAAGAGGCATACCTTTTAATACATGCCAATGTATTACCTACTAAATCCATCATCAGGAAAATAAAAAAACTACAAAATGGTGAATTCCTCACAGCCGGTAAGGAAGGGGGCATGGCGTTTAAATTTTCCGAAAAAGAAGTATTGGGGCTGCACAAGATCAAGATCAGTAAATCAGTTGAATTTAAAGCTGATGTAAAAGCTGTCCATTATCCCTGGCATATAGTTCAATTGAATGACTGGGCGATAAGAGAAGACTTCGATCTGATCACAGCAGGCAGAAAAAGCAAAACTATCTCCAAAACAAATAAAGTAATAAAGCCCTCACAGGTATTTATAGAAGCAGGCGCAAAGTTGGAGCATTGTATTTTAAATGCCAGTGATGGTCCCATCTATATAGGCAGGCATGCAAATATTATGGAAGGAAGTCTGTTGAAAGGGCCTATTGCCATTTGTGAAGGAGCCGTGGTAAAAATGGGAACCAAAATTTATGGGGCAACTACCATCGGCCCCTATTGTACTGTGGGAGGAGAAATAAAAAATTCAGTTTTATTTGGGTTTAGCAATAAAGCGCATGATGGTTACCTCGGTGATAGCGTAATAGGAGAATGGTGTAATCTTGGAGCAGGAACTACCAACAGCAACGTAAAAAATAATGCAGGCGAGGTAAAGTATTGTGTAGATGGCGATAAAAAAGAAGTAAGTGCAGGCAATAAAGGAGGTTTATTAATGGGCGATTATTCTAAAGCCGCTATTAATACCTCCTTTAATACTGGAACCATGGTTGGCGTATGCTGTAATATCATTGCACCAGGGCTTACACCTAAACTGATCCCTAATTTTTCATGGGGGGCTGATGGGATAGCAAGATATAAACTGGAAAAAGCTCTTGTTGATATTGATAGCTGGAAAAAGCTAAAAGGGCTTATCATATCCGACAGGGAGAAACAGATCTTGACAGATATTTACAAACTATAAAAAATAAAGAGCACATGCGTAAACAAATTGCTGCAGCAAACTGGAAAATGAATTTAACCCTGCAAGAGGCAGAAACTTTAATGGATGCGTTAATAGCCACGCCACATGATCTTAAAGAAAATCAGGAAGCTGTGTTTGGAATACCTTTTCCATACCTCATCAACATAAAAAATAAATTAGCCGGAAAGAAAAATGCATTTGTTGCTGCACAAAACTGTTACGATAAAAAAAGCGGTGCATATACCGGTGAAGTGAGTGCCGAAATGCTTAAAAGTATTGAAGTTGATTACGTAATATTAGGGCATAGTGAGCGCCGGGAATATTTTAATGAAAGCCATGAAATGCTGGCTTCTAAAATTAATATCTGCCTGGAGAATGGATTAAAACCAATTTTTTGTTGTGGTGAACCATTGGCAATAAGAGAAGCAGGAACAGAAAATAGTTTTGTTGAAACACAGTTGAAAGAAAGTTTATTTCATTTAACGGCCGAACAGTTAACAGGTTTTGTAATTGCATATGAACCAATCTGGGCTATCGGAACGGGTAAGACCGCCAGTAATGAGCAAGCCCAGGAAATGCATGCGCATATCCGGGCTGTAATGGCTAAGCAATATGGTAATGAAATAGCCGACAGCATCTCTATTTTATATGGCGGCAGCGTAAAAGCCAATAATGCAAAAGATATCTTCGGCCAGCCCGATGTTGATGGAGGATTGGTAGGCGGCGCAAGCCTGGTTGCTGCTGATTTTGCCGAAATAATCAATAGCCTTAAATAAAGTTATAGAGCGTTGGATCTCGCATTAGACTGCATGGCAAGACTGATATCTGCTTCTACATAACTATTCAGTTTTTCAATATCAAGAATAGTTTTGTTGCCGGTGCTGCTGCGGTGGTACATAGGTAAAAATCTGGCACCTACAATGATCTCTTTAAAAGTATACGAGCTGCGGTCAACAACGGTACTGCTGAACATATCGTCAAACGCTTTTATAAAAACGAGGATCTCGCCATTCACATTCTTGTAATCGTCTGTAGTAAAATTATAAAACGGACTATCCTCTGTTATGGGGTGTACAATTGTCCAGTTCAGCGTAAGGGCATTGGCTTTACTGAACTCCAGTTCTAAAGGGAAAAATTTGTTCACCATTTTACCATTCTCTTCTATGGTCATTCCTAAAGTAAGCTTAGCTTCTACGTCAGTAAGCGTCGTGTTCTTATAAGGAGTAACCCGTAGCATTAATGCAGTAATCTCTTTATAAGGAGCTATTAAGGCATTATCCGAAAATCGTAGATAAGCTTTTGGCTTACTGAACCTTCCATAAAATAACCCGGTGGCTATGGCAAAACTGAGCAGCCCAACTAATGCCTCTGCTGCAGCAATGGCACTGGTTAAAAAACCAGATGGGCTTATATGGCCGTATCCTACCGTTGTAAATGTTTGAGCACTGAAAAAGTATGCAGAGCCAAATTTGCCCAGTTGTGTAGTACTGTTAATACCATTTAAATGTTCTACTCCAATAAAATAATATACAGAAGCAAAAACAAAATTTATTAAAATGTAAAAGGAGAATATGATTGTAAGGAATTTCCAGCCAGGTAGACTGAGCATGGTATGATACCAGCTGATCCTGCTTAAAAGAGATACTCCTTTTATTTCAATATTGGGATTGCCATCTTTATTTACAAGCCGTCCGCCGTAATCCGATGCGTTACTGCCAAA
>JAYUYX010000249.1:0-8554 GCA_043752205.1 Chitinophagaceae bacterium | reverse complement strand
GAAGTAAGAGATCTGATCAAAACAAAAGTAGAAGAGCTTATTGCCAGCATATAAAAAAAATCCCCCGGTATTACCAGGGGATTTTTTTATATCGGTTGAGTTTATTAATCCCTGCCGGATAGTAAAGACAATAACCTTAAGATCTCCAGGTACAACCATACAATAACAACCAGTAATCCAAATGCACTGTACCACTCCATATATTTGGGAGCACCCATTGCTGCGCCGGTTTCTATCATGTCAAAATTCAGTATCAGGTTTAATGCCGCAATGGCTACAACAAAAAGTGAAAAACCAATTCCTAATGCACTGCTTTCGTGCAGGAAAGGAATGGATATTCCAAACAGGCCCAATACAAAAGTGATCATATAAAAGATCATTATACCGGCAGTTGCAGTCATAATAATAGCTTTGAATTTTGCAGTCGCTTTTATTATTCTAAAAGAATACAGCAAATACATCGCAATGCAGGTTCCAAAAGTAAGTCCTACAGCGTTCATAATGATATTTGGTGCCTGGTCTGCAAAAGCAAAACTAAAATAAGCAGAGATTCCACCTACAAATAAACCTTCCAATAGTGCATAAGCAGGTGCCAGGTAAGGCGACCATTCTTTTTTGAAACTGATCACAATTGCGATAACAAACCCGCCGATACCGCCGGTTAATATCAGTGGCATTACCTGTCCACCATCTGCAAATTCTTTCCAGGCATAAAACGCGGTTCCCATCACCATTAAAAATAAAAACCCAAATTTATTCATGGTACCCCTGATGGTCATAGCGTTCTCATGACTCACTACTTCATCCAATATGGTATCCCTGAATTTTTTTTCAGTAAGCACCGGGTTACTTGATTTAAAAATTGCCATAGTTATAATGTTTAGAAGATAAAATTAAAGGTTTTTAGCACAAAAAATATGTTATTTTCCATAAGACTGGCCTGTGTTGCCAGTAGCTAAGTTCCTTATCTTTGTCGCATGGAACAGTTGTTACAACAGATTGCAGGATTAAAAACCGAAATAACCGCTTTTACTAACACCGATGCTGAGGCTTTTCGGATTAAATACCTGGGCACTAAAGGCCTTTTAAAGGCTATCATGGGCGAAATGAAAAATGTGGCTGCCGAAAATAAAAAGGCCGTAGGCCAGCTTTTAAACGACTTCAAACTTTTTACTGAAGCAAAATATGAGGAGCTGAAAGCCGCAACAAACAATGAACACCAAGTAACAGGTAACGACTTAGATATCACGTTACCCGCTGATCCGATGCCCTTGGGCAGCCGCCACCCAATTAGCCTGGTAAAGAATAAGATTATCTCTATTTTTAAAAGGCTTGGTTTTGCAGTTGCAGAAGGCCCCGAGATTGAAGACGACTTTCATAATTTTACTGCACTTAACTTACCCGAAAATCATCCCGCAAGAGATATGCAGGATACATTTTATATTTCTCAAAATCCCGATTGGCTGTTAAGAACACATACTTCAAGTGTGCAGGTTCGTGAAATGCAAAAAGGAAACCTGCCTATCCGTATAATTTGCCCGGGCCGTGTTTACCGCAACGAAACCATCAGCGCAAGGGCTCATTGTTTTTTTCACCAGGTTGAGGGTTTATACATTGCAGAAAATGTTTCATTTGCCGATCTCAAACAAACCCTTTACTTTTTTGTGCAGGAAATGTTTGGTAAGGATGTTAAGGTGCGTTTCCGTTCCAGCTATTTTCCTTTTACGGAGCCAAGCGCCGAAATGGATATCAGTTGTTTGATATGTGGTGGAGAAGGCTGCACGGTTTGTAAACGAACAGGCTGGGTAGAAATTTTAGGTTGTGGAATGGTGCATCCAAACGTATTGGAGAATTGCGGTATAGACAGTAATAAATATACCGGCTTTGCCTTTGGTATGGGTATAGAAAGAATTACCATGCTTAAATACCAGATAAAAGACCTGCGCCTGTTCAGCGAAAATGATGTAAGATTTTTAAAACAGTTTACTTCAGCGGTCTAAATTATTCGCATCCCAAAAGGGTAATACCTTACCCAAACTTTTTCAATAATACTTCTTATTGCATAATTGCTTCTTACTTGATTAGAGCTACTTGCAGCGTCTTATATTCTTTTGGCATCATAATTGAAAAGGTATGGTATGATGGATAGTCATCAATTTTTAAAACCAATTTTATGAAATTAAGATCTGTGCTATGCAGTATAAGTACTGCATTTTTATTTATTGCCTTTTCCTCCTGTTCGGTTTCAAAAGAGGCCCGCACAATGAAAAGAACAATTAATGGTGATTGGATATTACAAACCATTATAACAGAAGGAATAACTGGTGTTACCAGAACAAAAGTTTTTAACGAGGCTGAATTCAGCTGCTTTATTGGTAGTGAGTGGAATTTTATATCAAATAACAGTATGGGTAGTTATAGTATAGTAGATAAATCAAAAGACTGTAAACCCTTAAAAAGATATATCCGATGGTCGATTTATGAGCCAAAGGATATGCCCAAAGAATTTCAGTTTAAAAGACTTGATGATAAAAAGAATGCCATGGATAATGGTGATGGATACAGGTTAACAGTTACAGAAATAAACAAGGATCAATTCAAGCTTAAATCTGAAATAGCTTTTAATGGAACTGCGGGTGCTATTATTTACAATTTTATTAGAAAATAATTTATAATTTAAAACGGATTTTTATGAAAAAGATAATAGGTAATATAAGTTTAACACTGGCAGTCGTCATGATAATGGCTAGTGGATGTGAAACGGCAAAAAGGACTAATAAAACACAACGGGGTGCTGCCGCTGGAGCCGCAGGAGGAGCAGTGATTGGCGGTATAATTGGTAATAATGTCGGTAATAAAAATAACACCGTATTGGGCGCAGTAATTGGTGGCGTTATCGGTGGTGTTGCCGGTGGTATCATTGGTAATAAGATGGACCGCCAGGCTGAAAAAATAAAAAATGAAATTCCCGGAGCAGAGGTACAGCGGGTTGGTGAAGGTATCATTGTAACTTTCAATGAAAATAACCCTGATGGATCTAAAATGGGTGTTTACTTTGATTTTGACAAGTCAGATATTACATCGAACTCCAAGTTAGCTCTAGATAAAATGGTCCAGATATTTAAAGAATATCCCGAAACAAATTTATTGGTAGAAGGACATACCGATGATAAAGGTGCTGATGCTTATAACCTGGCTTTATCTGAAAGAAGGGCACAGGCGGTAGGTAACTATTTAAGGGCACAGGGAATTTCTGCATCAAGACTTACAATAAGTTGGTATGGCGAAGCACAACCAAAAGTAGAAAATGCATCAGATGTAAGCAGGGCGGAGAACAGGCGTGTAGAATTTGCCATTACTGCAAATAATAAAATGAAAGAAGAAGCTAAGAAAGAAGCAGGAGGAGGAGAATAAGACTCAACAAATAAATAGATTAATGCATTGTTGCTGTAAGCAACAGTGCATTTTTATTTTCATACAATCACATATCGGGTAATAAATTAATGCAGATATAATACCTTTACTAAAACCTAAAAATATTCCCGGTATGATCTCTACAATTTGTGTTATTGGCGCAGGCACTATGGGAAGCGGTATTGCACAAACAGCAGCACAAAATGGCTTCTATACTTTATTATTCGATATTAATACAGACGTACTTGAAAAAGCAAAGATCAGCATTAGCCAGAGCCTCTCTTATTTATTAAGCAAAGGAAAAATCACTGCTGAGGAGAAAGAAAATATTTTTAACCGGATCCGTTTTATTACAGATACCAACGATTGCCTGGCAGATATTATTATAGAAGCCATTGTAGAAAAAGTAGAAGCTAAAGTCGACATCTTTAACCAGCTGGCCGAGGTAAATCATTCCGAAGTTATTTTTGCAAGTAATACTTCATCATTATCTATTTCTGATATACAGGCAATGGTGCAACAGCCGCAAAGGGTTGTAGGTATGCATTTTTTTAATCCTGCAACGATAATGAAACTGGTTGAAGTTGTAAAAGGAGAACAGACAGCAGACGCTGTAGCACAAACTGTTTATGATCTTTGCCTGCAAATGAACAAAACGCCGGTAATGTGTACAGATGCACCTGGTTTTATTGTTAACCGGGTAGCCCGGCATTATTACCTGGAGGCCATGAAACTGGTGGAAACTGGTATCGCTACCATAGAAAATATTGATGAAGTTATGGAAGCATCTGGTTTTAAAATGGGACCTTTTAAACTGATGGACCTGATTGGCAATGATGTAAATCTTGCAGTATCTCAGTCTTTATATGTGGCAAGCGATAAAGCCGAACGCTTTAAGCCTTCGGCAATACAAATAGATAAAGTAGCAAAAGGGGAGTTGGGTAAAAAAACAAAAAAAGGATTTTATAATTATAATTAAATATGATCTTAGTTACCGGTGGTGCAGGCTTATTGGGTAAGGCATTAATTACGCAATTGCTTAAAGAAGGTAAAGCCATAAGAGCCATTTACAATAAAACAATATTGCCTGATTTTAATGGGCAGCATTTGGAACAGGTTCAATGTAATATTTTAGATGTAGTGGGTTTGGAAGAGGCGATGGTAGGAGTAGAGCAGGTGTATCATTGTGCTGCCATTATTACATTTAATCCTAAGCGAGAGCAGGAGATGTTCAAAATAAATATTGAGGGAACAGCTAATGTTGTGAATGCAGCTTTAGATGCCCGTGTTAAAAAAATGGTATATGCAAGTTCTGTTGCAGCATTGGGTAGGATAAGAGAAGATGCTCCCATTAATGAAACAATGAACTGGACAGAGGAGACAAGTAACAGTAGTTACGGACAAAGTAAGTATATGGCCGAAATGCAGGTTTGGCGTGGCATTGGTGAAGGGTTGAATGCTGTAATGGTGAACCCCGTTGTGATTTTAGGCCCTGGTGACTGGAATGCTGGGTCATCCCAGATATTTAAAAATGCCTTTGATGAATTTCCCTGGTATGCTACCGGAACAACAGGTTTTGTAGATGTACGTGATGTAGTAAAAGCTATGATCCTGTTGATGAATAGTGACATTACTGCTGAGCGCTTTATCGTCAGTGCTCAAAACAGGACCTATTCGGATCTTTTTAATTTAATAGCAAAAGCATTTGGTAAAAAACCTCCCCATAAAAAAGTAACACCAACGCTTGCAGCATTGGTCTGGCGCCTGGAAGCACTTAAAAGTTTTTTTACCCGCCGGGATCCCTTAATAACTAAAGAAACTGCTACAACTGCACTTACAAAAGCCACATTCGATAACAGCAAACTGTTAAAATACTTTCCTGGTTTTACATACCGTACTATTGAAGAAAGTGTTGCAGATACCTGCGCCATATTTCAACAAAAGCTTAACATCCATTAATGTAATTTTAAATTTAATCTTGATCCGGTAATTCGTTTTACAGGTATAAAAATATCAAATGAAAAAAATTATAGTAGCCCTTGTTTTTTGCATCGCATGCATTCCTGTTTTTTCCCAGTCTGCTTATATTATTAGTGGAAAGATCATTGATGAGACCAGCACGCTTCCCCTACAGGGAGCTTCTGTATTTGCAGAAAATACTACTATAGGAACAGCTACAGATAGTGATGGTGCTTTTCGTTTAAGATTACCCAATGGAGGTTACAGCATTGTTATAACTTTTACAGGTTATCAAACCGAAACAAGAAGAGTAACAACCGCTGATGCAGGGACTGAAATAGTTATTACAATTAAGAAAAAAGAAAAATCACTTGAGGAGTTTGTGGTAAAGTCAACAAGCGAGGTAGCAAACGGGCTTGAAAAATATGGCACTTTTTTCATGGAAAATTTTATTGGCAAAACAGCCAACAGTAAGCAATCTTATATAAAAAATACAGAGGCTCTTAAATTCTTTTATTACCGCAGGGCAAAGCGGTTAAAGATAATAGCCACTGCCCCCCTTGAAATTGTAAATGATGCATTAGGTTATACTATTAAATATGAACTGGATTCTTTTGTTCACGAATACAATACACAGGTAAGTGTGTATACAGGTTACCCCCTCTTCCAGGAAATGCAGAGTGAAAGTGAAGAGCAAAGAGCCAGATGGGATGCTGCCCGTAAAAAAGCATATAATGGATCTATTCTGCATTTTATGCGTAGTATTTACCAGAAAAAATTGAAGGAGGAAGGATTTGAGATACAGTTCATAGTTAGACATAATAATAATGAATCTGCCATTCCCTTAAAGAACTTTTATACAGCTATGAATTACAGGGTAGATGACAGCAGCAATACAATAGATATTTCACCCAGGCAAAATGAAGTGGCCATCATTTATAAAAATGAAGAAGCTCCGTCATTATATGGCGATGATAACCCGGCAGCGCCATCAAAATTTCAGCTGTCCGTTGTTTCTTTTTTACCCAACGAATCTTTGAATATTGAACAGAATGGGTTTTATTTTGAGCAAAACGATATTACCATAACGGGTTACTGGGCGTGGGAAAAGATAGGAGATATGCTGCCATATAATTTTATGGAAGAATTGACTGCACCGCTTAAAAGAGAAATACCCGTAAAAGCGGAAGTTATTAAACCTGCTACTGAACAAACTCAACAGCCAGGAGAATTGTTAACCAATGTTACCTGGAAAATGCAGGAGAGCAGGGTTATGGATGGTAACAGTATGTTTTATTATAAAAGAGAAGGCAAGGAGAATACTATAAACTTTGATAATGATCTGTATAAGTTTAATACAGATAATACAGGTCTTTATTTTTACAATGGTCAGGAATATAAATTTACCTGGAAATATCTTGATGTTGAAAGAACAAAAATGGAAATGGTCATTTTGTATCCCAGCCCGCTGATTGTGAATTTTGAGAATATTACGGTTACTGCATCTTCATTTAAATATACACGGATGCAAAAAGTTAACGGGCAAAATTTTGTTGCTATAGAATCCCGGACAATAAAGTAAAAGCTATTTATTTACCCATTACTTTTTCCCATAACTGCGGAATTCTTTTTATCCATACCAATTCCCGGCGTTCCAAACCGGCATCCTGTGCAGGCGCACCCCAATAAGTTTTATTACCCTCCAGGTCACTTCCAACTCCTGTTCTGCCTAAAAGCACGGCATTTTCTCCAATGGTCAATGTTTTATTTACGATCACTTGTCCCCATAAGGTAACGCCATCTTCAATGGTAACAACACCCGCAATAACCACATTGGCAGCAAATAAACAATTCTTGCCTACAACCGTATCATGGCCTATATGAATCATATTATCCATCTTGGTGCCTCTGCCAATTTTAGTATTATGACTTACACCCCTGTCTATAGTACAACCTGCACCAATCTCTACATTATCCTCTATGATGACGCTGCCGCAACTGGGCATTTTTTTGTACCACAAATCACGGTCTTTTTTGGTATTATAATAAAAGGCATCGCTGCCTATAACGGTACCAGATTGTATCACCACATTATCACCGATCATGCAATGATCCATGATGCTTGCATTAGGATGTATAATTGTATTTTTCCCAATGGTTACATGATTACCGATAAATGCACCAGGATAAATAAAACAGCCTTCACCAATTACTGCAGAATCACTGATCATTTTTTTGGAAGGTTCAAAAGGACGAAAATGATTTGCGATCTTACAATAGGCTTCAAAAGGATTTTCAACTATCAATAAAGCTTTTCCTTCTGGTATAGATGTTTCCTTATTAATGATGATAAAACTGGCGGGGCTGTTTAAGCACTTTTCATAATATTTTGGATGATCAACAAAAACAAGATCACCTTTTTCAACCTTATGAATTTCATTGATACCGGTTGCCGGTTCTGCTGTATTGCCAACTAATTTTGCATCGATGAATTCTGCGATCCACTGCAAAGAAACGGGAGAAGGAAATTGCATAATCTGAAATTTGAGTAAAGGTACACTGCTTTGGTTTTATTTGTTTTTTTGCTTAAAAACACAAAAAGAAAGATTTTTTAAAAAAAATCTAAAAATAGTTTTGTTTTTTTTGGGATACGAAATCAGCTAAAAATCAAAAATTATCTCCTTTGATTTATACAAATCTTTAATTTTGGGCAGCTGATGAATTTGGATAATTGAAATTGTATTCTTCTAAAACAATTGCCAGTACAGTGTTACAGCTTATCATGTTTTGTAAATGTTTCCAGCAAATAAAATAAGATATTTATTTTTTTGTGTTTTTAAGAGCAGCACACATAAAATGCTACCAGTCATTATCCACAAGGCTATTTAAAATGTGTATAAAATAGTGGTAAAATATTTTTCGGTTAGCAGAAATTATTTTTAATATTGTGTAGGGAATTTGGTTCCCGGTACTTACTAACCCATCTATATAGCAAAGCCTGACTCCCAAAAAGTCGGGCTTTATTTTTATTATATTGATGCCCGCAATAAAAGATGCCAGCAAATGAAAGTAAATGAAACAATAAAAGATGCATATTTCATCAGTACCAATAAAGACAAATTGGATGTAGCCCTCATTCAAAATTATTTAAGTAACGAAAGTTATTGGGCAAAAAATATTC
>JAYUYX010000248.1:0-19651 GCA_043752205.1 Chitinophagaceae bacterium | reverse complement strand
TCAAAATCTCCGTAGGGAGTAACAAAATCAAAAACATTTTCTTTGTATTGGCCAAACCAATCTTCCCAGCCAACATTCCAACCCTCTACCAACACACCCGCAAATCCATGCTTTGCCGCAAAGTCAATATAACGTTTTACATTGGCCGTAGTAGCACCATGCTTTCCGCTGGCACTGTCCCAACTGGCTTTACCTACATGCATCTCCCACCAAACACCAATATACTTTGTTGGTTTTATCCAGGAATGATCTTTAATAACAGAAGGCTCATTTAAATTAAGGATGGTATGCGATGCCAGGATATCTGTTGCTTTATCAGAAACAATAATAGTACGCCACGGTGTTTTGGCTGGCGCCTGCAAATAAGCTTTATTGCCCAATGCGTCTGGTACCAGCACAGATGATAAAGTAAAATCTGATTTATTTATGTGCAGGTTCATGGCAGGATAATTTACCAGGGCTGCTTCATGAATATTAATGTATAAACCCTCTTTTGTTTTTAACATCAAAGGTGTTTGCACTGCATCCTTATCAAAAAACTGATGTGCAAAAATATTAGCGGCGTATTTCGGGTCTTCACCGTTTACATCACTCAGCATTGTTATGTTAGGCGAAAATTCATTGCTGTCATAATCACCCGGAATCCAGAATGCCTTATGGTCTCCTGTTAAATGGAATTCTGTTTTTTCATCATATACAATAAAATGAGTGAGATTTTTTTGTTTTGGAAATTCGTAGCGAAAACCAACACCATCATCAAATACTTTAAAGATGATATTGAAATTTATAGCAGTATCTTTTTTTTGAGCCAGGCTTACTGTTAACTGGCTGTAATTATCTTTTATTTCTTTAACATCTCCCCAAACCGGTTTCCATTTTGTATCAGCCCCGGTTTTTACAGAGCTTGTAATTACCAAATTACTTTTTAAAGTAGGTAAAGCCTCATTACTCATAGTTTGCTTAAGATCAAAACCCATGGCTGATGGCAGAAGCACTTTTTTATTTTTATAGGTAATTTCATACAAAGGCTCACCCTTATCATTCAACCAAAAATTAAGCTCAATATTATTGTTGGGAGATTTTACATTCGATTTTGTCTGGGCAAAAATTAAAGTACCACACAATGCAATGATACCTGTAAATACAATCTTTTTTAATAGCATAGCAATTTGTTTAGGGTATAAATTTACAGATTAATGTGTATGACTTACACACTTATTCATTTTATTTTAAAATTAGATACAGTTACCTAAAGCAGCTCTTTCAATTTTACGTCATTTAATGTCTTAACTTCTTCTTTTGCAAAAAAAACGCCATCCTTTTACAGATGGCATTTTCTTTGTAACCCGACAAAAAAACAATTTAGTTAATTGTTACTGTTTGTGTATTCTCATTTAAGGTAATGCTGTAGGTTCCTGCAGCAGTTGGCGTTTTAAAGTTAGGTCCACCATCCCACTGTATCTTTCTAGGTGTACCTAATGACTGGATACCACCACTATTATCTTCATAATCAAAAGCACCCCAGTTATTACCTGCCAAAAATTTAATCTCTTCATTGGCATCTAATGGTAATGTTATTGTCCATACACCATTACCACCATAAACCATTTGTGGCGATGCTCCCGGATTCCAATCAGGTACTCCTGTCATTCCATTACCAACAACCCTCATCTCTGTACCGGGGCTTGTAAAGTATTTAACATTATCCCTGTCACGACCATCCCAGATAACCCTGTGCCGGCCTGCAACTGCATAATCATTAAAATTAGCTCCATTCACCTGCAATGTGCTTCCATCCCCACCTGGTGTTCCATAACTTCTTGTTTCATCTACTGCATTGCTGCCATTGTTCCAGGCATTATTATCAATTAATTTCCACCCTCCAGAAGTGAAATTGGTAAGTCCTACAAAAAGATTTGTGCCCGAATTACCCAATGCATAATTTGGAAATACTCCCGAAGGATTCCATCCTGCTCCTGTTGCGCCACCTACAAAACCCATGCGGCCTGCCATAATATTATATTGCAAAGTGCTTACGTTAACTGATATTCTGTAATACCCTGCAGTTGCAACACTAAGATTGGTATTGCTGCCTTGAACAAGGTTTCCTCCTGATCCGCCATAATTTACATTCCAGCTTCTGCCTTCAGTGATCTTGAACTCAGCATTGGCCGGTAAATAAATATACAGGTAATACAATTTATTGAATACCGCAGGTCGCATATCTCTAATAAATTCAGGTGCTGTTCCCGGATCCCAATCATTACCATTACCTGTTGAAGCCTGGTAACCGCCTGGCATATATAACCTCAAAATAGGCACATAACTTTGTATAGTAACATTCACTACGTTGGAATAAGATATTGCCCCTCCTGCTGTAACAGCTTTGATCCTGTATTCAACCTTTCCGCTATTACCACCTGGTATCCCTGAGTTCAACGCGGTTTGATTCATTTGTTGCTGATTTAATGCCAGTGAGTACACCGAAGCACCGCCGGGAATTTCAAAGGGCGCTACAAAATTCTTTGTTGCCGAGTCATATTGTAAAGTGTAGGTAACAACACCTGCATAACCTTTAAATGCAGCTGACCAGGAAAAAGTATTGGATGGCAATGATGCATTGGGCAAGGTTACGGTTACTGCTGTATATTGAGTAACCAAAACCGCAGGATCAGCAAATGGTGTAACCATTATTTTTAAAACGTTTGATGTATATCTTTCGTTATTGTTATTATAAGAAGATATAAGCCTTACATCTATAGCCTGAGAAATACCTAATTTAAATCCAAGGTTCAGCAATATGGCATTCAGTTCCCTGCCGCTTAGTGATGTGTTTAATACTCCAAAAACCGTTTTAGAATTTTTATTAGCAAAATTCTTGCCTGTAGAATCTATTTCCAGCATATATTTTGTTGTAGCCGAATCATTGGAATACTTAGGATTTGTCCACGAAAAATTAATTACCACATTGCTGGAGTCAGCAAGTGTTGGTGCAACTGTTGAAACAGAACTGCTTAAAACCGGGGAAACACCCAGTTGGTAAACAGGCAATGCATCAACCTTTGTAAGATTGTCAACTTTATTACAGGCTGTGATAAAACCCAACACGCCTGTTGCCGCAATAAATATTTTAAAAATATTTTTCATCTTTTAAATTTTAATTGTTGATTATTGTTTTACAACCGTGAATTTTCCTGAAATAAAGTTCACAGTGATCTTATAAGTACCGCTTGCAGCCGGCCCTTTAAAATTGTCGCCTTGTGCTTTAAAATCATCCGCAGCATCGTTGTTACAACTGTTAGATCCACACGCATTACCATATTTTTTAGACCAATCTCCATTTTTGGGAAGTAATAAATATTCTTTTCCACCGATCAGTGGAAGCGTAATGGTGTAATTGGTAATACTTACCTTAGTGAATTTTTGTGAAGGCACCGGTACGGGGTTATTCCAATCGCCGTTAGTAGCACTACCAACAATAAACAATTCACCATCGGAATAATTAAGAGCCGGCGTGCCCGGGGGAGCCACTACTGCATCTAAATATGGAGTGATTATGATCTTAATTACATTAGAAAAAAGAGGAACAGCCCCGTTGATAGAGGATTTTACCCTGAATTCCATATTATGGGGCTGGTCGGCCTGTAACAGTAATTTATTTAAAAAAACATTTACCTCTTTAACAGTAAAAGATCTACTCAGGTCATTGGCTATGGATACTTCCTGTATTTCAGGATTAGTGAAATTAGATCCTGTTGTATCAACCTGTAAGATATAAGTAACATTTTGTGAACTGTTACCTGTATTAAACTTGTAGTTTGGATTTGTCCAGTTAAAGGTTAATGCAGTTGTATTCTTTTTTGTACTGTCTAAAAAAAGATTAGCAGTTGATGATACGGTAAGCACCGGGTTAGTGCCTCCTGTATAAAACACTTTGTTCTCATCTTTTTTACAGGACAGTATCACAACCGTTGTGAGTAAAGTACCCGTTAATAATTTTATTAAATTTTTCATATAAAAACAATTTTGATTATTTCAATTTTAATAGCCTGTATTTTGAGTCAGGTTTGGATTCGCTACAATATTTGATGCAGGGATCGGGAACAGATTATATTTACTGTCTACAGCTGTACCAGATGATACTCCACCTTTCCATGGCCATAAATAAGTACCAGTTGTTAATAATGCATAACGTATCAGGTCAGTGCGGCGATGCCCTTCCCAATATAATTCTCTTCCTCTCTCATCCAATATAAACTGGAGGTTCAACTGTCCGGCTGAAATATTTCCGGTAGCGTTTCCATAAGCTCTTGTTCTGATAAGATTAATATAATTTAAAGCTGAAGCGGCATCACCACCGGCTCCTCCGCGAAGAATAGCTTCAGCATAGATCAGGTACATTTCTGATAACCGAAATACTGGAAAATCAATATCTGCAAAATCTCCCCTGGAATCGGATACCGGTCCACCATCGGAACGTAGATTTACATATTTTTTTACATGAGGTCCCTGGTCAAAATTACCAATATCAGTGATTGTTAACTGTGAAGGGTTGGTTCCATACCTTGAGGTGGTGAACATGGCCCTTTTATCAGTGGATCCTGTATTATCAGGAAAGAGATTCACAAAGGCTGATGTTGAACGGTAACCATACCAGCCACCATTAACACCGTACTCCGCACCTTCTGCTCCACAGGCAGCGTGCGCAAAAAAAGTGGTATTACCAAAAGCCTGTGTACGTAAGCCATCACAGTTGATAGCAAACAAAAATTCATCTTTTGCTTTATCATTATCAGCCATAAAAACCCTGGGGTATCCACTATATAAAGAATACCCGGAGCCAATTGCTTTTTTTGCATAAGTAACAGCTTCTGTATACCTGGTTGTACCAGTATAAGTACCAGCATTTAGATACATGCGTGCAAGTAAAGCCCAGGCTGCTGCCTGGTCTACCCTGCCGTATTCAATTGTTTTTGCAGGAGCCAGCAGTGCATCTATTGCCTGGAGTTCTTTTTCAATGTAAAGAAACAGGTTTGCCCGGTTTATTTCTTTTGGCAAAGTAGTACCGATCAGGTCATCTTCTGTGATAAAAGTAGATTTACCAAAAAGGTCCATCATCACCCAATAATTATAGGCACGTAAAAAACGTACTTCAGCCACTGTTTTTTTAATTTCAACGGCATCGGCACCGGTAATATTTCTTTGGGCCAATTTAGCATCGGTGCTTTCCCTGATGTACTCATTTATGAGGGTGATGTTATAGATTGGTCTTGCATAAATTCCCTTTAAAAAAGGATCGGCACTTGTCCATCTCAGGTTATGAAAATCTTTAATGGTCTGATCGTTCCAGGCAACTACGGCTTCATCAGTAGGTAATTCCTGGCAGTTAAAGAACATGCGGATAAATGCAACCTGCGAGCCTTCATCCAGTCCTCCACTTATATCGGGATTTCCTGCAGGACCGGCATTACCGGTAATGGCAAGTGTACCATAGATCTTTGCCAATACGCTTTTGTAACCGGCAGCTGTAGAAAATGCTTTCTCCGGTGTAAGGTCATTTGTTGGATAGAGGTCCAGCTTTTTGGCACAGGATACTGCAACTATAGCTATAACCAATATACCCGCTAAATAAGTAATGAATTTATTTTTCATATCAATCGTTATTTAATAATTTAAAAATCTAAGTTAAAGCCCAAAGAAAATGTACGTGGCCTTGGGTAAATATTATTATCTACGCCGGTTTCATTTGCATTTTCAGGATCCAGACCCTTATACTTGGTTATAATAAATACATTTTGAACACTAGCCGCAATACGCAGGCTTGCCTTTCCTTTTAACACTTTACCCCAGTTGTAACCAAGATTAATATTATCCAACCTGAAGAAAGAAGCATTCTCAATATAATAATCAGATAAGTATTGATTGTTTGAGAAATTAGTTTCCTGGTAATTGGCCGATGCATTTCCAATAAAATTGATTGGGTTCTTGATCTGCCTCAATACACCGTTGTTTGAATTGTAATTGTTATACATGTAAGCTCCAAAAGCTCCATGTCCTGCAATTCCTAAAGAATACTTTTTATACACTACCTGTGTAGTTAAGCCCATTAACACATCAGCTGCAGGCTTTTTATAATAATAACGATCCTTCTGATCAATTACTCCATCGCGGTTCAGATCTTCATAAAGCCCTTCAATTGGTTTTCCTGTTTCAGCATTGTACACCTGCTTGAAAACAAAATAAGCAAACGGGCTATATCCTATATTGAACCTGCCGATATTATTACCCGTACCACCAGATATGCCACTGGTTTCAATACCCTGGAAATTAGGATCATTCTGTTTAAGCAGGTTGGTTATCTCCCGGGTATTGTAGGTAACATTAAATCCTAACTCCCAGGTTAGATCTTTCTTTTTAACAGGAATGGTATTCAAAGTAAATTCAACACCTTTGTTCTCCATATTACCTACATTGGTATATAATTCAATATTGAAATTACCTCCCGCAGCTACAGGCACTACGCTTAACAGATCCTTTGTTTTTTTGAAATAATAATCAACTGAACCAGATATTCTTCCATTCAATAAGCCAAAATCAAGACCGACATTGGTTGTGGTTGTTGTTTCCCATCTTCTGTCAGGATCATACGCATCAGGTCGTAAAAAGCTATAATAGGTATTTCCAAATTGGTATTGAGCCGACGCATTACTGCGTGCATAATAAGGAAGGTAAGAATAATAAGGAATCCCATCCTGCTGGCCGGTTATACCCCAACCCACTCTTAATTTAAGGTCTGAAATAATATTAACTGTTTTAAAGAAATCATCTTTTAGTCTCCATGCGGCAGCCACGGCAGGGAAATAACCTACCCTGTTTTCTTTAGCAAATTTTGAACTTGCATCTCTGCGTATAGAGGCTGTTAGAAGGTATTTTGATCCTACATTGATATTGATCCTGCCTAAATAAGATTCCAGGCGATACTGGGGCTTATCCGTAAGGAAGGTTGGTTGAGTACCTGCAATAGTATCCTTTCTTTGCGGATTCACAGGATCTGCTATTGGTCTGTAACTGAAAGAAGCATAGTTCTTAACTTCCGTAATAAAATCCTGGTAGCTATGTCCTACCAATACATCAACTTTAGTATTTAGTTTTTTAAGATCCTTTGCATAAAAAAGCTGTACATCGGCTATGGTATTTTTCTTCTTTTGCTCATAGTGTGATTTGCGGCCTCCTGTTAAAAAATTAGTTGCCAGTGCCGGGTCTATATTATCATCTCCTTTGCCTGATGCATTATCGATACCCAAATTCATCAGTACATGAAGGTCAGGAAACCAATGGATCTTATAGTCGAGCTGTACGTTACCTATGATCCTGTTCACTGTTGAAGTGTTATTCCTCAGGTCAAGCAAAGCAACCGGGTTCCTTGTAGCCAAAGCAATAGCTGTATCTTTACCTGGCTGGAGCCACTCATAATAAGATCCATAATTCTTATTTGTCTTCATTACCGGCTGAGTTGGATCAAATGCAACAGCCGAGCCAATTGCCCCACCATCTGCAAACACATTCTTTGTGTTAGAGTATTTAAATGCAAGATTCACACTCAGGTGATCGTTCAAAAATACAGGACTTAAATTCAATGAAGTACTCAGGCGCTTAAAATTATCTGTCCTTAAAATACCGTCCTGGTTCAGATAACCTACAGATGCCCTGAATGGAATATTATATAAAGCACCACTGGCGCTTATATTATTATCCCAGCCAAAAGCGGCACGGTAGATCTCCTTTTGCCAATCTGTATTTGCCGTACCTAATAAACTTTTATAAGTATTGTTACCATTGGGTAATGCTGCATCTGCATTAATAATTGCTCTCACTTCATCACCAGTTAAAACTTTAACTGTTTTACCTACTATACCACTTGATAACTGTGTATTGTAATTAAAACGGATCTTTCCTTTAGACCCTTTTTTTGTGGTTACTAAAAGTACTCCATTTGATGCCCTTGACCCATATAATGCGGTAGCAGAAGCATCCTTTAAAACCGAGATGGATTCAATATCATTGGGATTGATCGTATTCAGCAGATTCCTTGAACCTGCAATGCCATTACCTTCAACGGGTACTCCGTCAATAACAAGCAGCGGATCATTACTCGCATTCAATGATGCACCACCGCGGATTCTTATCCGGCTTCCCCCACCTGGTGAACCACCACCGTTTGTTATCTCAAGTCCGGCTACTTTCCCCAGCAACAATTGTTCAGAAGAATTAACAACACCTTTTTGAAAGTCTTTTGCAGATACAGATGTAACAGAACCAGTCAGGTCTCCTTTACGTTTGGTACCATATGCAACAACTACCAATTCATCCAATTGCTGATTAAGCTGGTTAAAGCTGATATCAACAATAGATTTACCGGAAACTTTCATTTCCTGTTGTACAAAACCAACAGATGAAAATACCAGGGTAGCATCGGATGGCGCATTAATTCTAAAGGAACCATCGCTCGCTGTTTGGGTTATTGTTTTGGTACCTTTTACTGATACAGAAGCCCCCACAACGGGAGTTCCATCTTTTGAATCCGTTACTTTTCCACTAACAACATTTTGGGAAAATGCTGTAACAGAACCAAGAAGCATACAACACAACAGCATAATTTTTTTGAAGATTTTTCTCATAAAACAAACTTTACGTTTTTAAATAATAGCGATCGTGAAAATCATGTAGAATGTACACAATGTGAATGTGTATAATTTACACAATATAAGATTTTTTTTTATTTAACAATTAATTGTTAATTTTTTTTTGAAAAAACATTTATTTCGCTCTACAGTTGTCAAAATACCAGACTTGAAGTGATGAGAAATACGCTAAGCCCTTTTGGACTAAGGGGTTTAAAAATCAATGCCAACCCATTTCTTTTTTTTCTTTTCGTACTTATTATAATTAAAATTATAAAGCTTTCCCGGGCGGTGAGGTACTTCCTGCTCCATCTCATTTATATCTACCAGAAAATCCATAGCAAAAAATTTCTTCCGGAAATTCCGCCTGTCCATCTTGGTATTTAAAATTGCTTCATATACATTTTGCAGTTCTCTTAAAGAGAATTTTTTAGGTAACAGGCTGAAAGCCAATGGATGTTCCTGTACCCTCCTTTGCAATTGTTCAAAACTTGCATCTAAAATCTCCTTATGATCAAAAGCAAGGTCAGATATGTCATGAACATCATGCCAGTGCAGTTCATTATCTAAAATCTTTAATTTATGATTCTGAATATTGATAAGGGAATAATAGGCAACAGTTATCACTCTTCCGGCCGGATGGCGATCAAGACCTCCAAAAGTTTTAACCTGCTCCATATATACATTATCCAGGCCGGTACGCTGCTTTAATACCCTGCAGGCGGCTGAATCTAATTCTTCTTTTGGATCAATCAGGTCTCCAAGCAAAGACCATTTTTCCTGAAATTTCTTTAAATCACTCCTAATGAGTAATACTTTTAGTTTATTCTCATCAAACCCAAAAATTACGCAATCAACAGAAAGAGCAATACGGTTTATGCTTTTTACTTCCGTTTGGATGGCAGACAGCGTTTTTATATTCATCTGCTGCAATACTGCATGATTATTCTTGCTCATAAATTATTTAGGGTTTATCGAATTTAATATTTTACAAATTTTACAATGTTGCCTCTACGATCCTGGTTTAATACCAGGAAATAAACTCCTTTTGCTAAACTGGCCAATTCGCTGTTTACAATTAGTTGATATTGCCCATTTACGAGTGCTTTATTTAAAATTGTTTGCACTCGCTGGCCTTGTGGGTTTATGATGTGAATACTTACATTGCCACTAGTAGGAATAACAAAATCAATTATCGCCTGTCCGCTCACGGGGTTTGGAGATATTTTAATTCCATAACCAAACTTAAGATTGGCTATATAATTATTATGAGCAGCAGTGGTGAACTGTGCAGTGCTGTAATTATTTACGGGTGTAACTGAACAATTAGCACCAACCCTCCAATCGTATGTTGTGGCCGAACTTAAATTTGATATGGTAATAGAACCTGTGCTGATACCAGTGACTGAATTTATCCAGGAAGATGAAATAGCAGTCCTGTAATCAACCGTATAAAAAACACCCGGCGTAGTTGACCAGTTTAACTTAGCAGAGCTGGTTGTAATGTTAGTTACGTTTAAGCCGGTAGCTGCAGTTGGTGTTGCAGTTACATTTACATTAATAACTGCCCTTGGGCTTTCTCCGCAATTATTTGACTGGCTCACATAATAAGAAGTAGTACCCGCAGTTGTTGTTAAAGGAGTTGGTGCTATGGTACCTGTACCACCTGTTGCAGTTGTATACCATAAAAGATTTGTGCCTGTTGCCGTAAGTGGCGTGGCCACTGCCTGCTGGCAATAAACCACCGGCGTTGTTACTACCGGCGCTGCAGGTATGCCAGTAACATTTACAGTTATAACTGCACGTGGACTTTCACATCCATTTACAGTTTGTGTTACATAATGATTTGTACTTCCCGCAGTTGCTGTTGATAGAGTAGGTGCTGTTGCACTTCCTGTACCACCTGTTGCAGTTGTATACCATCGCAATGCAGATCCGCTTGCAGCTAAAGGAACTGCAATAGCATTTTGACAATAGTTAACAGGTGTTGAAACTGTTGGAGCCAAGGGTGCTGCAATTACAGTTATAGTTATAGTTGCCCGTGGGCCTTCGCAACCATTGTTTGACTGACTTACATAATAATTTGTATTGCCTGCGGTGGCAGTAGAAGGTGTGGGTGCAGTTACACTTCCTGTACCACCAGTGGCTGTGGTATACCATAAAAGATTAGTGCCGGTTGCATTTAAAGGAACCGCTGCCACATTCTG
The DNA here is from genome assembly GCA_043752205.1 of Chitinophagaceae bacterium. Classification (GTDB taxonomy): domain Bacteria; phylum Bacteroidota; class Bacteroidia; order Chitinophagales; family Chitinophagaceae; genus Ferruginibacter. The sequence continues at coordinate 8,763 of JAYUYX010000248.1, read as the reverse complement.
ACAATAAGTTACGGGACTTGTAACTATTGGTGCAGCAGGCATAGCTGAGACATTTACAACAATCACAGCCCTGGGACTTTCTCCGCAACTCTGGGTTTGACTTACATAATATGATGTGCTTCCTATTGTAGTTGTTGAAGGCGTAGGAGCTGTAGGAGAACCCGTACCGCCCGTTGCAGTTGTATACCATAATAAATTAGCACCGGTAGCTGTAAGCTGGTTAGCAGTTGCATTCTGGCAATAATTTACCGGGCTGGTTACTGTTGGTGCAGGAGTGTTGGCTGTAACATTTACAACAATTGGTAATCTTGCACTTTCGCAACTGCCTATTGTTTGCGTAACATAATAAGTAGTTGTTCCTATTGTTGCAGTTGATGGTGTAGGGGCTGTGGGGCTACCTGTTCCACCCGTTGCAGTTGTATACCATAATAAATTTGTTCCGGTTGCCTGCAGTGGTGTTGCAACCGCATTCTGGCAATAATTTACGGGGCTTGTTGCCGTTGGTAATGCCGTTGCGCAAGCAGGAACGCTTACATAGATATGGTATTCCCCCGGCTGTAATGTTATACTTTGAGATGTTGCTGTAAGATTAAAATTATTACCTGTAATACCATTAAGTCCGGTTCCTGTACCATTACTGATATAATTTGTCCAGTTGCCTCCCGATTGAAAATTAACTGTCGTGGTCCGTGGATCAACATCCATGTTAGCTACTACAGTAACTTTTATACCACTGGCATTTGGATCAGCAATTTGAAAAACTTTTACTAACCCGCTATTAAAATCATACGTAAAAGAAGTGTTATTAAAAACAGCAGGGTTGCTCAGTCTTAACTGAATTATACTTTTATAAGCATTATATAACCTTACCCTTTCCGGAACCAGCATATACTCCCAGCGTGGTGGCTTGTTTGCAACGTTGGATCCGCCAAAATTCAATGGTACATCATAACCTCTTTCTTCAAACTGCCAGATCATCTTTGGACCAGGTACTGTAAAAAAAACAGTTGCAGCTGCTTCTTCTCTTGCCAGTGCTGTATTCAGATTTCTAACATTGTAACTGCCTGATGAATTGCCGAAGGTTATATTCCTGTACATGGTGCGCTCCTCATCATGGCTTTGCATATAGCCAACCACGGCTGGATTATTGAATAATCTTTGCGGGCTGCTGTAAACAACCGGGTTTATATTTGAGTTTGCCACAAAGCCCATTGTACATTGGCTATAGGCAAAATTGCTATTACCCCACAGCATGAATCCATGTGCTGCATATTCCTGTTCTTCCTGGCTGGGTGTTGTTCCTAAAAATTCCAGTATCATATATGTACCGGGAAAATTGGGAACAGTGCCATCATAATATCTCTTTAAATTGGTTACCCTGCTGGCATCATAATTTTCAATAGTAGTTGTGTTACTAACTGTTTGTGTAAAACCTTTTGCAAGATCAAACCTGTATCCATCAACCCTGTATTCTGTTATCCAGTGATTCAATGAACGCTGAACGAGGTACTGTGTAGGTACTGCTGTATGATTGAAATCATTGAAGAAAGCATACGCATGTGGCGCTGTGGGATTTAACCAGGGATTATTTGCTGCCGGCCTGTTGTTGGCAGCGTCCCAATACATTTTAGCCTGCGGTGCATTGCCGGTGCAATGGTTATACACAACATCAAGTATAACGGCAATGCCGTTCAGGTGGCACTTATCAATAAACTCTTTCAACTTATTTTTTGTACCATAATATTTATCAGGTGCAAAATAAAAAGATGTATTATAGCCCCAGCTTTCGTTACCATCAAATTCATTTATAGGCATTAATTCAATGGCATTGATTCCGATATTTTTTAAATAAGGTAAAGAGTCTATTAAAGATTGGTAACTATGCTGTGCTAAAAAATCCCTGATCAGCAATTCATAGATAACCAGGTTCTTTTTATCTGGCTTTACAAAATTATTTACCTGCCAGGTATATTGCGGTTCGGCAGTTTGAATGATACCTACAAGCCCTGTTGTTAAACCGGTTGGGTATGGTTTAAGATTAGGATAAGTTGTTGCATTGATGAACCCATCGTCCGGGTCTAAAACTTTTTGGGTATAAGGATCAGTAGTAATAATTGTATTATCAATTAAATACTGAAATCCATATTCCTGTGCAGGGGTAAGACCATTAATGGTGATCCAGAAATAATTTCCATCAGGCGTCTTGTTCATTTGGTAAGTACACTGTGTAGTCCAGTTTGAAAAATCTCCAAAAACCACAATGTTGTTTTTACCAGGCGCAAACAGAACCAATGTAACTGATGTGTTATTGGGATTATAATTAAGTCCTTCAACAACTCCGGCAGGTAATGCCGCTACATTTGTAGCAGGAGGTATATAAAAACTAAATGAATCTTTTACAGTTATACTGCCATTATTCCCTTCCAGGAAAACCTGGTGTGTACAGGCAGTTGCAATTGTTGGATTTGCAGAAATGGTTGTAGCATTTGCTGCTGTATTAATTGTTGTGCCATCTAATTTTAAAGTAAGATTTGAACTTGCTGAAGCGACACCAGTAATATTAATACTTCCACCTACAGCTACTGATAAAGGTTCCAGCCATGGTATAAACCTGGGTTCAAAGGGCGGCAGGTTCAATCGTACAGCATATTCTGAGTTCCCGTAAACAGGCAAGTACATATCACTTACATCTGAATTGACCTGCTTTAATGTACCTGGCCCGTTTCTAAAAATTACACAAACCTTCCTGATGGTTTCCCCGGCAGGCACAGCCATAAAACTACGAATGTTGGTTATTGAGTATTGATATTTATTACCTCCCAGAGGCGTAGCTTTTGCTAAAGGATCTGTGGTGCCCCAGGTGAATTTTACATATTTCCAGTCGCTGGGACCTGTGCTTAGGTTGGTGATCACACCAATATGCACATACACATTATTTGAATTGCCGCCTTCAAAATTAAACAGGCCCCGGTTACCCTTGGCACAATCAACAGTAAAACTTAAAGTAGAATTATCAACAGGAAATTCAGGTGTCCAGGTTAATAAGCGCTGTGCATCAGCAGAAAATCCAACACACAAAATAAGAATTGAAAATAGCAATTTTTTCATGTAGCAGGCAATTTAATGTGTAATTTAAACATATTATTTTGAAATTTCCAAAAAATGGAGAATTTTATTTACCCACCTTCTACTTTTGCAATTCATACACGGCACTCCTGTATGAATCAAGGTTGAAATCCTGCAGGTTCACTACAGCACCTGTAATTATATTTTTCATTCTTGAAAACCCTTTAGTCCTTTCCTCAAATCTTTTTACAGCTACATTCCTGTTTTCTTTAGCCGTGTTCATTACAACCATTATAGTTTGCTTTGCATCGTACCTGAAGTAAACATAAACACCATCCTGCGGAACGAACTGCATCATTTTACCCATACTAATGGCAGATGAATTTTTCCGGTAATTCGCCAGGATTGAAACATGATCCCATATTTCATTCTCTTTGGCGCTCCGGCCTTCTGCAGTAAACTTATTAACAGGATCTGATTTCCATCCACCGATAAAGTCCTGCCGCACATATCCATCGTTAGGACTTGTAGTTCCCGTCATACCAATCTCTCCACCATAATAGAATTGCGGAATACCCCTGCAGGTAAGCAGCCAGTTTATGGAGGTTTTGTATTTTTCCATATTCTCTCCAACTACAGAATAAAAACGGGCGATATCATGATTATCCAGGAAGATCACATTACGCATGGGATCTTTATAAGCAAAGTCCTGGGCCAGTGCAGTATATAATTTATTTACGCCTTCTGTCCAGCCAAAATCTTTGGTCATGGCATCAGTAATTCCCCAAAGTGTTTGAAAATCGGTAGGCGCCTGCAGGTTGCTTTTAAAAGGAATATTAAAATTGTTCTGCACAAAATAACTTTGGTTTGGCACTCCATGAACCCAGGTTTCTCCAAACAGGGTGATCTTTGGGTATTCCGTTTCCAATGCTTTATTACACCTGTTCATAAATTCCAGGTCGTTGTAGGCATAGGTATCAATACGCCAGCCGTCAATACCGAATTCTTCAACTGTCCACAAGGCGTGCTGAATTAAAAAATTTGCTACATAAGGATTGTTATGATTGAGATCGGGCATCTGTGTAACAAACCAACCATCAGCCATGATTTTAAAATCTGCTTTGCTTGCATAAGGATCAATGAGTACCTGGTCTTTATAACTGGTTTGTGTAAAAGCAGGCCATTGATGTAACCAGTCATTCATAGGTGGATCCAATACAGTATGATGTTTTATACCTACATGATTATAAACCGCATCCTGGATGATCTTGATACCTTTTTTATGAGCAGCATCAACCAGTTCTTTGTATGACTTATCTCCGCCCAATCTTGGATCCACTTTATAATGATTGGTAAAAGCATAACCATGTTCAGTACGATTATCCATATCGTTTTCAATCACGGGGTTAAGCCACAATGCAGTTACTCCCAATGAACCCAGGTAATCAAGTTTATTCTGAATCCCTTTTAAATCACCTCCATGCCGGTTATAAACCGTATCTCTTCTTAATGTCTGGTCTCTCATGCCAGGCACCCTGTCATTACTTTCATCGCCGTTACTAAATCGATCTGGCATAATGAGGTACATAAAATCTTTGGAGGTAACGCCTTGTGCAAAGGAAGTTCCGTTACCAGGCTTACGTTGCTTTAATTCAAAATCAACAGAAAATTTATCTGCGAGAGGTATAAAAATAAAATCAATTTTCACTTTGCCTGGCTTTGCCGAAGCTGCAATTTCTATATCCAGAAAAACATATTTCCTGTTTTCAGCTTTGTGAACCTTAACGAGTTTTACCCCTGGGTAATTAATTCTTATTACGGACTTATCCGCCCAAACATTCACATCAGTTTTTGAATGTACCATTATCTGCACTTTATTCCATTTCATACCCGTCCACCAATGTGAGGGATAGCAGCTTACTTCATTTTGAGCAATGGCAAAAAATGGAAACATCAATATTAAAAACCAGGTGAAGAATTTTTTCATAAAAAAAATATTATACAAGTTTAGTATCAGGAATAACTGAAACGTCTTCATCATTCTTATTTTCTTTTACAATGAAGTAACAAAGTAAGCCGGCAATGATCATCAACCCTCCGCCGATCTGTACAGCAATCATCCGATCGTTATCCAACAGATTAGTCATTATCCATCCAAAAAATAAAGAAGCTATAATTTCAGGTAACACGATAAAGAAGTTAAAGATGCCCATATAAAGACCTATCTTATTCTCCGGCAGGCTTCCTGCAAGCATTGCATAAGGCATAGAGAGGATACTTGACCAGGCTATACCCACCCCAACCATGCACCCGTATAACATAAACTTATTTGTTACAAACCCTACGGCTATCAAGCCAGCAGCACCACAAAACAAACAAAAGGTATGTGTTAATTTTCTACCCAGTTTTTTTGCAACAAACGGTATCATCAATGCAAAAAGAAATGCAACCACATTATAAAATGAAAGGGTTAAACCCGCAAATTCTACACCTTCTGTATAAACAATATCCGTTTCACTTGTTGCGCCAAAAACATCCCTGGCAACTGCAGTACTATAATAAAACCACATGAGGAATAATCCCGGCCAGGTAAAAAATTGAACCAGCGAAAGTTGTTTCATTTTGGGAGGCATATTTTTTATAGCATCCATTATCTCTTTGAATCCACCACCAAAACCCTTGTTGCTTTCTTTTACTTTATTTTTGAATCCCACATCTGAAGGTGGATATTCCTTTGTACTAAAGATCGTATACATCACTGCAAGAAAAAAGATCGTACCGCCAATATAAAAAGCAAATTTTACCGAATCAGGAATTCCACCGTCTGCACTCGTTCTTGATACACCAAACCAATTTGACAATAACCAGGGTAGCGCTGAGGCAATACTTCCTCCTAAACCGATCATCAGACTTTGCATTGCAAAACCACGGGTGCGTTGTTTTTCTACAAGTTTATCAGCAACAAATGCCCGGAAAGGTTCCATAGCAATATTGCCTGCGGTATCTAAGATCCAGAGCAATCCTGCAGCCATCCACAACACGCCACTATTAGGCATCAAAAAAAGACAGATAGAACTTAATACTGCACCAACAAAAAAATAGGGCCTTCTTCTGCCCCACCAGGGATGCCAGGTACGATCACTCATGTACCCAATAATTGGCTGTACAATTAAACCGGTTAATGGCGCTGCTAAAAATAATAATGGAATTTCATCAGGGCTTGCTTTTAGATATTCATAGATGGGCCCCATATTCGCCCTTTGAAGGTCCCACCCAAATTGAATTCCAAAAAAGCCAAAACTCATATTAAATATCTGCCAGAAATTCAACATTGGTTTTGCAACCAATGGAGGATGTGGGGTCACTTCAGCAATTTTTACATTTGACATAGCAATCGTTGGTTAAAATAAAGCAATTGTGTAAAAAATACACTTTGCTAAAAATACAATAAATTATTACCCAACAAAAATTATTCTGCCGCATCAATATTCGAGATCATTTTTATTTGTAATCGTATACCAGATAATCCCAGGGCTGAAGATTGAACTCCTTACCTGCTCCCAGCTTTTCTTTTTTTGCCAGGAAAACATTTAAAGGGTCACCAACAATTGATTTATCGCTGATGCTAAACCTATGCGGAAACTTAGAGAGATTCAGAATTACTATAACTTTCTGTCCGTCCATTTCTCTTTGGTACGCAAAGATGGAACTGTCTGCAGTGGTTCTTAATTTTGTATAGGATGCATTTGCTGCCAGGCCCTTATTTGACTTACGAAGTGTAAGCAAGGTTTTATAGAATGCTGCCATTTCTTTTTCACCATCCCAGGGTATGGTATCCTTAACAAAGAATTTAAGCCGCTTTTTATTCATATCCTCCTGGCCATTGTAAATAAGTGGTACGCTTTGATACATGGTTTGCGTAAACACAGCGAAGGCCTTAAAAGCACCACCGTATTTTTCAAACTCCGTACCATTCCAGCTATTCTCGTCATGATTGGTGGTAAAGAATAACCGGTAAGCGCCCTTGGGATATTTTGCGATCTCACTATTAATTAAAGAATCGAATTGCACAACAGTTTTTTTATGGGCATACAGGTCTGTCATGGCGTGCATCACATCCCAAGCATATAATTCATCAAATCCCACTGCATATAACTCCAGGTTCTTCCCCTCTGCAAGCATAAAAAGATTCTTGGCCTTACGCAATTCAGCTAAACATTTTTTCCAGAAATCAATCGGCACCTCATCTGCTACATCGCAACGAAAACCATCAATGCCTGTTTCCGTAACCCAAAACTTCATGGCATCAATCATACTATCCCGCAGTTCAGCGTTTGTATAATCCAATTTGCGTACGTCAGTCCAGTCAAATGGGGCTATTGTGTTTCCAATGGAGTCTTTTGCATAAAAATCCGGGTGAGCTTTCATCCAATGATTATCAGGTGCGGTATGATTGGCTACCCAATCGGTAATTACTTTGAAACCCATGTCATGCGCATGTCTTACAAAAGCCTTCCAGTCATCCATCGTTCCAAACTCCGGGTTAAAACCTTTATAATCTTTAACAGCATAGTAACTGCCTAAATCCTTTTCTGTCATTTTTCTACCTTCTAAACCGATAGGTGTGATGGGCATAAACCACAATACCTCTACCCCCATATCTTTTAATCTTGGTAAATCCTTTTCAAATGCTGTGATGGTACCTGCCGAAGAAAATTGGCGAAGATTTACTTCATAAATATTGCTTTGAGCGCTCCAGTCAGAATGTCCGCTTGTTTCAACAGTTATTTCCTGTTCTTTTTCTTTTTGATTATTGCAACTTGCGTTGATGATAAGAACTAAAGAAAGTGATAAGGCACAAAGCAGGTGTTGACTTTTCATACAGCATATTTTTTTGAAAGTTAGTAATATTATCAGCAGGCAAAAAAATATTTTTTGTGCATTTCAAAATAAGGTAAATATTCGATTGAAAAGATTCATCGTAATTCACGTGTAGCTATTCACTTTAATTTTTATGCCGCTGCTTCAATACCTCAATAACATCAGCCAGGCTGAAACCCTTTGCATGCAACAATATCAGGTAATGAAACAAAAGGTCAGCGGCCTCATTTTTAAATAAGTCTGCATTGTCATCTTTGGCTTCAATGACTAACTCAATAGCTTCCTCTCCTACTTTTTGAGCAATCTTGTTAATTCCTTTTTCAAACAATGAACTGGTGTAAGATGCTTCGGTTGGATTATTTTTTCGTTCACTGATAATGTTTTCCAGTTGCTCTAAAAAATTATCAGTCTCATTTTTTTCATCCCAGCAGGTATCAGCACCGGTATGACAAACCGGACCGGCAGGCTTGACTTTAATGAGCAGGGTATCATTATCACAATCCACTTGTATTTCTTTTACAAAAAGATAGTTGCCACTTTCTTCTCCTTTGGCCCACAAACGATTTTTGCTGCGGCTGAAGAAAGTAACTTTTTGCAGTTCATTGGTTTTGGCAAATGCTGCTTCATTCATAAAGCCAAGCATCAATACTTTGCCGGTACTGTCATCCTGTATAACTGCGGGTACAAGCCCATCTGCATATTTTTCAAAATCAATTTTCATATTCTTATTGGTATTTGCTGATCGTATAAATATTGTTTTAAAACAGGTATCTCTATTTCTTTAAAGTGAAAAATGCTGGCGGCCAGTGCCGCATC
>JAYUYX010000247.1:0-8582 GCA_043752205.1 Chitinophagaceae bacterium | reverse complement strand
AGCGGACCAATTAATGCAATGTTGCCTGCTTTTTTTAACGGTAGTGTTTGCAGGTTATTTTTTAATAGTACAAATGAATGTGTTGCAAACTCACGGGCTGCAGTTCTTTTCTCTGGCGATAATACTTCTTTGGCTGCCCTGTCTTTATTGCAATAAAGAAACGGGTCTTCAAACAATCCTAACTTATACTTTGCTTCCAGAATTCTTCTGCAGGCATCATCAATATTTTGTTGTGTTGTTTTGCCCTGCTGCAAAGATTTTTTTAAGGTGGTTAAAAAACCTTCGCCAACCATGTCCATATCAAGTCCTGCATTTAATGCCAGTGCAGATACGGTTTGTAAATCCCCCATGCCGTGGTCAATCATTTCGTTTACCGAAGTATAATCTGATACTACCACGCCATTAAAGCCCCATTGTTTGCGTAACAAATCGGTTAATAACCATTTATTACCGGTGGCAGGAATATTGTCAATTGAATTAAATGAAGTCATCACAGAACCTACTCCTGCATCAACTGCTGCTTTATAAGGAGGCAGGTAATCGTTGTACATTTTTATACGGCTCATGTCAGCAGTATTATAATCTCTGCCGCTTTCGCCAGCACCATATAAAGCAAAATGTTTTACACAGGCCATTAAAGTATTGTGCTTACGTAGATCACCATTTTGATACCCGGTTACCATTGCCTTTGCCACCCGGGAGCCCAGGTAAGGGTCTTCGCCTGAGCCTTCGGCAATCCTCCCCCAGCGGGGATCCCTTGCAATATCCACCATTGGCGAAAAAGCCCAGTTCAACCCATCGGCAGTGGCTTCGGTAGCTGCAATCCTTGCGCTGCGTTCTATCATGGCCATATCCCAACTGCAGGATAATGCAAGCGGGATGGGAAAAGTTGTTTTATACCCGTGTATAACATCGGAACCAAAAAGTAACGGAATTTTTAAGCGGCTCTGCGTAACAACAAGTTCCTGCGCCTGTTTAATTTTATCCTGTCCAATTACACCAAACAAACCGCCAACCTGACCATTTGCAATTTTTCCTTCCACGTCTTTGCTGACTACTGCACCTGTAGCTATACCGCCGCCCGGTGTTAATAAATTCAACTGGCCGATCTTTTCATCCAATGTCATTTTCTTCATCAGGTTATCAACAAAAATTTTCATTTTACCATCACTGGCTTTTTGTGGCTGAGCATGCAGCGATGCTATCACCATAAAACCGAGCAGTAATAATTGTATTCTTTTCATATCTGTTAATTATTATTCACTAAATATTTCTTCTTTAAATATTTTTTTATCTACCTTAATTTGATTCTATTATTTTAAACTTTTCACTCACGCCATTCTCATTTATGGCTTCAATGGTAAAGTAATAAGTCTTCTTACTGTCCATGGCTTTAAACCAATATTCATTCATATCATGCACCATCACACAGTTGTATAATTTATCCGGAGCTATGCCATAGTAAATATTATAGGCATAAGCATTATCAACCGGTTTCCATTTTATATAAGCGCTACGCTTGTCTTTTTCGGTTCTTAAAACAATAAAATTTTCTACTGCCGATGGTTTTGCTCCATTGCCATTACCAAAAACACGCAAGCCACTGATGGCAAATTTGCCTGTAGGCATGTGTATATTTTCCAATTTTATAAATCTTGCAACTACGGGTTTATCAAGTTCAATATAATCATGGGGCACATCTGTTTTGTTGTTGCTTTTATCAACCAGTATATTCCATTTTTTGCCATCGGCAGAATAATACACTTTATACTGGTGATACACCCCCGATGATTTACCGAGAAATTCTACATCCTGATCGGCATAATTTATTTGTATTGCATTTACGGTTGATAAATTGCCAAGATCGCTTTGCAACCACTCGCCACTGTTAGCTGTAGCTGCACACCAGTAAGTTTTTATACTTTCGTCATTGGCATTATTTGCATGATAAGCGCCCAAAGTGGATGAAACGGTAACCGGCTTTTTATAGTTCAATAGCATCCAGCCTGTAAAAGTTCCGGCCCCCCCGCCCCCCGAAGGGGGGAGCTGGGAGCCTGATTCTTTTAAGATATTTTTTGAATTATCAGAGTCTTTTAAGGCCCCTCCTTCGGAAGGGTTGGGGAGGCGTAGCGGATAATCTCCAAAAGCAGTATTGCACCACATCACATCATCCTTATCAAAACCAGCGAGCCATATTCCTATTCTTCTTTCAAAAGTATTTTTTACACAAACAATGCTTGTAGATACATGCCAGTAATTATTCCATTTATCCTGAAAAGTAGAACCATGGCCGGCACCACGTGAAAAACCACCAATTTTCATACTCAACGGATCGGATTGATTTGTAAAACCACCAAGCGGATTATCTGACACGGCCACACCATCGGCATAGCCGCTAAACTCGGTACCGGGTGCGCCATATTGTAAATAATATTTTCCATTGTGTTTGGTCATCCATGCGCCCTCTATAAACGGATCTAAAAATGTATTGTCCATCAATTCGCCAAAACGTTGCCAGCCGTAGCGCCATTCTTCCAGCATATACATTTCTTTACGGGTACCAATGGGTTCAAATGTTTTTCTGTTTAACTCTATACCATAAACCGGATACCTGTTGCTGCTGCCGTTGTACATATACAATCTGCCATCATCATCTGTAAAAAATGCAGGGTCCCATCCACCAATGGCAAAAGAATCTACCAATGGTTTCCAATCATTGCCTTTAGGGTTTGTGCTCATCCATAATGTAAACTTACTGGTATAGGTAGATCCCAAAACGATCATCGTATCGCCAACAATTCCTACAGCCGGTGCACATAATTCATCATAGGTGCCGGTGTTCCATGGGCGAAGAAATTTACGGGCAACATAATTCCAGTTAAGCATATCACCACTCCACCAGTAACCCCATTGATTGGTGCTAAACAAATAATAATCGCCTTTATAATTTACAATAACAGGGTCGGCTGTGGCACGGTGCTTTCCCCATTGTGCAAAACCGGGAATAGGCGTGTAGCCGTAATCTATGTTAATAGGATTGCAATATGTTTTATGTTGTGCATTTATTTTAAAAGCAAACAGAAGCAAAAGCAATACACCCCCTTTTATTTTCTTCATCATTAATTATTTTTTCAGCCAGGGGCTTTCAAAACCCAATTTATTTAATCCGTCTTTTATTTCGGGGCTGCTCATAAATAAATTCCAAAGCAAACCTGTGCGGTAGTTTTCCATCATTACAACAATTGGTCCCTGATCAATAGCCAGGTATCTTGGTAAGTACCAATCTGCGGTTTCGCTAAACGCATCATAAAAACCATAAGGCCCCCAGAGTTTATCTTTCATATCATTATACCAATGCTTCATGGCAGCCATTGATTGAGTGGGGGTGTAAGGAAAAGATGATATAGCAGCCGTTGGCGAGATAACTCCCAGGTCTCTTTCGGCAGCCGGTGCATGGCCTGCATAACCTTTAATTGAGTAGCTGCTGGTAAGTCCCCAGTTGTTGGGACCATACCCTTTATACTTATTAGGATTATCAACACACCACTGATAATTAATTAATGACTGTGTTTTATTTTCTTCCCAATAATCGGCATACTTATCTTTTAATCCACGGGGGTCCAGACCGAGGTAAGAATAATGTGCCCAAAATAACGGGCCCCCATTAACTGCATCTCCCTGGTGATGCAACTGTAATTTATACCCGCCATAAGCAGGTGGATTATTTTTAATGATTCCATTCTCTGCCCAGCCCTGGTCGTACACAACCTTAGGCACGCCATGTGTTGGTGATGCAGCTGCAAGTACATACATAATCAAACATTCATTATAGCCATTTACAGCAAAATTCATTTTCCATCCATTGTTGGGGCTCCAGTGCCAGTACAAAATATTTTTACCGTTTCGGTACCAGTCAAACTCCACTTCTTTCCACAACTTATCAATTCGTGCTGCCAATATTTTTTCTTCATTATTTCCATTTTTAAAATATTGCCTTACGCAAAGCAAACCTTGTATCATATAAGAGGTTTCTACCAAATCGCCTCCATCATCATTTTTGCTAAAAGGTTTTACTTTTCCTGTTTCGCCATTCCACCAATGTGGCCATGCGCCATGAAACCGGTCGGCTGTTTCTAAAAAATGTACAATTTTTTCCAGTCTTTCCCTTCCCTGATCTTTTGTAATAAAGCCTCTTTGAATACCTACTAAAATGGCCATTACACCAAAGCCTGCACCGCCACTGGTTACTGTGTTTTTATCATTTTGAGGATAAATATTATCTGTATGATAACGTTCCCGGGCAAGCCCGCTTATTGGCTCTGCACCATCCCAGAAGTATTGAAAAGTTTGTTGCTGTACCAAACGGAATAAAGCAGTATCTGCCGCATCCGGTTGAAGGGGAGTGGCTATTTTTGCTGTTGAATTGCAATTGATATTTGCAGTTGTTATTAAAACAAAACAAATAAAGAAAGCAATTTTGTGCATAGCTGATTTAATTTTAAATAATCCTGTCTATCATTAAAACTCCGGATCATAAATAAGGTGCAGTAAAACCCAAACCTAACATGCCGGCTTTTACTTCGGGACAACTGGTAAATAAATTCCACAACAGGCCTGTTCTGTAATTTTCTATTCCAATAATTATGGGGCCCTGGTCTATAGCCAAAAAAGAATTGGCAAACCAGGGGCTTGATAATGAAAATGCATCTACAAATCCATATTCTTTAAATAATTTATCGCCCAGTACATAATAATAAAAACGTAACGCAGCTTTTGATTCATTCGGCGTGTAAGGAAAAGAAGACAGTGCAGCCGTTGGTGCAATTACGCCCACATCGTTTGTTGGCGAACTGGCTGTGTAGCCGCCTTCAATATCACTGGCTGTTAATCCCCAGCAACTGTCGCTGTACCCAAACCAGGCTTTGGGATTGGCTTTGCAATAATTATAATTGATGAGTGTATGGTTTTTTGTTTGTGTGGTATAATTGGCAGAAATATCGCTAAGGCCATTGGGATTAACACCCATAAATGTATAATGCTCAAAGAAAAGCGGACCGCCCAGCGCAGGACCAAGCGGAAGCTGGTAACCGTAATAAGTGTTACCATTAATAAAATTTGCACCCTTCCAGCCATTATTATAAACCGATGCAGGAATACCATGTGTTGTTGATGATGCTGCCATTATGTAGGTAATCAGTGCCTCGTTCCAGCCTTTTATCTGCAGGTTCATTATCCATCCTTTATCTGTACTGTAATGCCAGTACAAAACATTTTGACCTCCCTGCCTAAACCAATCCCATTCTACATTATTGTATAAAGTATTGATATCGTTTCGTAAGGCAGTTTCTGATACATCAACCCCGTTAAAATACTGGCGGGCAGTAAGCAGGCCCATCATCAGGTAAGATGTTTCAACCAGATCAGCTCCGTTATCATTGGCACTAAAAGGAATTATGGCCCCGCTAGTGCCATTAAGCCAGTGCGGAAATGCACCTTTTACTTTTACTGCTGTATTTTTTAAAAAGCCAACAATTTTTTGCATCCTTGCCAAACCCTCGGCACGGGTAATAAAATTACGGCTAACGCCTACAGGTATGGTCATAATGCCAAAGCCCGAACCGCCGGAAGTAACTGTTTCGCCGGATGTATTTCTTTCCCTGGCGAGGCCACTTATAGGGTGGGCAAAATCCCAAAAATATTTAAAGGTTTGCTGTTGTACTTTATCAAGCAGGGCGTTATCTGTAAGCAAAGGAAACTTTGCTGAGGAATCAATTTGCGTTAAAAAATTTACATCAACGCCGGATAATAAACTACCCCCCGCAACTGATTTTAAAGCTGTAGAAACAGACACCGTGTGTTTAGTTAAATAACTGATTGGTGCAGCAGGCTGAATAACTACTGTACTATCGTTGTTTTCGTAAGTGGTGCTGTAATTTATGGTTGCGCCAGCTTTATCTTTAAATAACACACTGCTGATAATTGTACTGCGGTTTAATGGGGCTGAAAAGGAAAATTTAATTACCGGAGTTCTATTAATATTATAGTAGGTAAAGCCGCTAAACTGCCCGTTTATTTTTAAAGTATTAAAACTAAAAGACGCAGGAGGTGGTGGCGGTGGAGTGGGGTTGCTGTTACCACTTTTGCTACAGGAAAAATAAAGTGGTAGCAAAAGAAATAAAAAATAATAATTTTTCATGAGGCTGCAATAAATGATTGATTAGAAAAAAGGCTGCTTTCAAAGAAATGAAAGCAGCCTCTAAAAGATTGTATCACATTAGCGGCCTTGTCTTTCTAAAGTAACAATGGCATTTATTTCTATCTCCGAAAGGGCCTTATTGTAAATCCTGAATTCATCTAATTTACCTGTGAAGTTCAGCATCCATGGTTCCGGGGCATTAAAGGGTGCCCCCAAATGATTTTGCATACCCCCGATTATAAATTTAGTAGGATTTTTGAAGTTTAAACCTCCTAAAGGCGTACCTGTTCCATCTGCCACCCTTGTATCAGATCCGGGCGGCAGTGCTCTTTTCTGGCCATTTATAAAGAAGCCAACTTTTGATGTGGTTGCATCATAGGTCCAGGCCACATGCCTCCAGGCGCCATACATATCGTCCGGTCTGTAGTCTATTGCACCAAAACCATGCGGTTCAATCCAATGCTCAACAAAAGGTGCAGTATTTTTTTCAAAGTGCAGTTTCATAAACATCCTGTTGGATGGGCTGTTGTTTCCTTCTATCATTAAAAAGAAATTACCCCAGAAAGAGCCATCCTGTTTGGCTAAAGTAAAAACCCCCTGGGCGCCACCATCGTGTTTGTTTGTATTTATCCACACACTGGTAGTAAAACTGGTGAGCGTAGCAATAGGGCCGGGTGTTGAATAAGATATAAATGTAGTTGTCCGGTTATTAACAGGATCTGTTATAGTGGGGGTATAGGCTAATCCTTTCCTACCCGTTGTAAAACTGCCGCCATTGTTTAGGGCTCCGCCAGTAACTGCTCCTTTGGCATCGTTTACATTTCCTTCAAAAGGAAAATGTGCAACGAGGTTAGCAGGCGCTATATCATTTGAATTTACAAAACCACCTGCTACCGGGGGAGCATCACCCTGTTTAAAATCATCACCATAATCAGCCTTGGTACAGGCTGTATTTAATAAGACTGCAGCCAGCGCCAGCATAGAAGCAGTTTTTATATTATTGAAACTGATTTTCATAAAAAAAATTTATGTTGTTAATAGATTTGATATTTTA
Source organism: Chitinophagaceae bacterium (assembly GCA_043752205.1). Lineage (GTDB taxonomy): Bacteria > Bacteroidota > Bacteroidia > Chitinophagales > Chitinophagaceae > Ferruginibacter. The sequence continues at coordinate 1,332 of JAYUYX010000247.1, read as the reverse complement.
ATAATTGGGGTTTTGAGTAAGCCTGTTGCCACTCAAATCCCGTTGTGTTTGTGGTATAGGAAACAGTTCATGTTTACCATCTATAAATTGTTTACCGTGTGCCCTTAAAACAACGCCGGCCCTGCCCTGACGAACAAGGTCTAAAAACCTATCTGCTTCCATTGCCAGTTCTGTTCTTCTTTCTTTCCATACATTAGCTTGCGACAACGTGGTTACAGGTAGATTTGCCCTTGCCCTTACAGCATTTAGTTTATTTACTCCATCGCCGCTACCTGCCATGGCAGATGCTTCGGCATACATCAGCAACACTTCGGCATAACGCATAAGCCTAATGTTTTTTGGCTTGGTATCTTTATTATTGGTGATCTGCGGCGATTCGGCAATGGTGCTGTGATAAGCTTTGTAGCTATACCTGTCATTCTCTACCGAATCTTTTGAAGGAATGCGGAAGCCATCCCATAAAACGGTACCCGTACTACCCGGTGCAGGTAAGGTAGGGTTTATGAAAATTATAGTACCATTTCTTCTTGTATCGCCAGCCTCATAAAAGCCTGACAAATCAGTGGTAGGCGTGTTGAAACCAAATCCCAGATCATTCCAGCCGCCTCTGCCTCTTGGCCCTTGTCCGTTACTGAATAAAGGACTTACCGCATTTTCGCCGGCATTAATTCCGGTTTGTACTTCAAAAATAGATTCGCTGTTGTTTGTACCACCCTGGCCGCCAACAGGCTTTTCTCTAAAGATGAAATTGTAATCTGTAACTAATGAATATTTATTAGAAGTTATTACCGCATTGGTTAATTCTAAAACCTTGGCCCAGTTTTTTTGATAGAGATACACCTTGGCAAGGTATGCCTGTGCTGCGCCTTTATTGGCCCTGCCGGTTTGTGTAGCCGCATCGCCTTTTAAAGGAAGGTTATCTACGGCAAACTGCAGATCGTCAATTATAACCGTATAAATTTCTGCTGCTGTTGCACGGGTGTTTAATGCAGCGCTGTTACCCTCACTTGGTAATGGTACATTTGTAATTTTTGGCACTCCGCCAAAAAAGCGAACCAGGTTAAAATAATAGAATCCACGCAAAAATCTTGCTTCGCCAAGCAACCTGCTTTTGGTTGCAGCATCAATGGTGCTTTTACCTAAAATATCAATGGCTTTGTTAGCACTTATTATAGCATTAAAATGACCGTTCCAGATATTGTTAAAAATAAAACCGTTGGGGGTGTGTATAAAGTTATCAATATCGCCAAGACCGCCGCTATTAAAATCGCCGGGGGTGCTGCCTTTGTCGGCATCATCGCTTGCCACATCGTTTGTGGTTTGCCACAAAAA
>JAYUYX010000246.1:0-8584 GCA_043752205.1 Chitinophagaceae bacterium | reverse complement strand
AGGGCTATCATCAGGTATATGGAAGGGATGGGAAGATAAAAAAACCTCCTCAAGAAATGAGAAGGTTTTAACTTTGTGCCCACGAAAGGAATCGAACCTTCACGCCCTTGCGAACGGCAGATTTTGAGTCTACTGCGTCTACCAATTCCGCCACATGGGCAACTCTAAATTGGGATGCAATATTACATTATCCCTCTAATCTGTCCAAAATACGCTGCAGGTATTTTTTCTTGTAATAATATTCTTTTAATTTTAATAATTCGGCAGCGGTTGCTTTTGAATCATCGTAATTTTCAATAATGGGTTGTACCTCTCTGTAGAGTTGAGTTTCTAACTCATGTAGCTGTTGGGTAGAGTTTTCTGATAATTCTTCATTCAGTTCCATCATCTCCATTAAAAATGCATTAGGCAGCTGATACTTTTCCTCTTCCTCCAGCAATTCTTTTAACTGCAGCACATATTTAATGGTTTCGCCTTCATTCTTAAAAACTTTTAAGGCTTTGTTTACCTGTGAAGATAATTCCAGGGCCTGGTCCTGCTCATGCTCTGTGCCTTTGGCAAAAAAATCAGGGTGATATTTTTTTTGTAGCTCAAAGTATTTAAGGGCAAGCCTGCTTTTATCAATTTTAAGTGATACAGGCAGTTCAAAAAGTTCAAAATAATTCATATGCAAATGTAGAGCCTTGTATATAAAATCTAAAATGTAAATTGCCGCATAATTTAATGATTGATGCTTACAATAGGATTAATAAGAGAAGGCAAGATACCACAAGATAACCGGGTGGCACTTACCCCTGCACAATGTAAATGGCTGCATAAGAATTTTGATGATGTACAGGTAGTGGCGCAGCATGCAGATAACCGCTGCTATACTGATGCTGAATATGAACGTGCAGGTGTGGAAGTGAAAGAAGATATCAGCGGTTGCAATTTGCTGTTGGGAATTAAAGAGGTACCGGTAGATATGTTGCTGGAAGGGAAAAAATATATGTTCTTCTCACACACAAAAAAACTGCAGCCCGCCAATCAAAAATTATTCAAAGCCATACTGGATAAAAAAATAACATTAATAGATTACGAATGTCTGGAACATGCAGATGGTACACGTATCATAGGCTTTGGCTTTTTTGCCGGTATTGTTGGGGCTCATAATGGCATGATGGCTTTTGGCAACCGTACAGGTGCTTATAAACTGGCAAGGGTAGGATCGGTAAACAGTTTTCAAAAACTGATACATACTTATTTTGGTTTAAAGTTACCTAACATTAAAATTGCCGTAACCGGCACAGGCCGTGTAGCGCACGGTGTGCTTGAAATTATGAATTTGATGGGCATACATGAGGTAGAACCAGATGAATATATCGAAACTGAATTTGCATACCCCGTATATGTACATTTAAAAGGTGCCAATCTCTATGCTCACAAAGAGACTGGCAAATACAACCGCAACGATTTTCATGCAAATCCGCAAAACTATAATTGCAGGTTTGCCGAGTATATTTCAAACACCGATATCCTGATCAATGGTATTTACTGGGAGAAAAATATTCAACGGCTGTTCGAGATGGAAGAACTGAGTAAACCAGGTTTCCGGATACAAACCATTGCTGATATAACAGATGACCTCCATGGCTCTGTGCCATGCAACCTTGGTGATAGCACTATTGACGATCCGGTTTATGGAGTGGATAGGTTTAGTTTTAAAAAGACAGCTCCATATATGCCCCATTCAGTTGATGTAATGGCAGTAGGCAACCTGCCCAACGAACTGGCAAGAGATGCAAGCCGGTATTTTGGAGAGCAATTGATAAAGTATGTTCTTGATGATATCCGGTTGGGTGGCAGTCAACTCATACAACATGCAACCATGACCAATTCGGGTAAACTAAATGATGCTTACCTGTACATGAAAGATTATGCAGGACTGTAATTAAAGAAAGAGGTAGTAATCTTTAAGTGCTGCAGTAAATTCAGGCGTATAATTATGTGTACTGTCTTTAATAATAAGTTCACTGAGTTGTGGGATAATTGCATTTTTGGTAAAAAATAAAATGCCACGAAAAAAATCATGATTTATTGTTTGCTTTACCCGTACGTGGCTGTGAAGGTAAAGACCTGCTTTTTTTGCTTCTTCAATAAAATAATCAACCCGGTGATAGGGTAGTAATATCGAAAAAACTCCATCCTTATTAAGGTTGTACGTTACAAGATCCAGAAGCTGTGTCAGGTTAAGAGAAGTATTATGTTTTGCATTGTTTTTTGCTGCATCAGGCGATTGCAGGTCATCTTCAAAGAATGGGGGGTTGGCAATGATATGGTCATATAGTTTCCCGGAATTGAAATCCAAAATATCTGTATGATGTACATGTATATTTTTTGCCCAGGGCGATGCCGTAATATTTTCAAAAGCCTGTTCAGCAGCAGCAGCGTGTATTTCAACCGCATCAATTTTTATATCATTATTTTTTTGTGCAATCATCAGGGATAAAAATCCTGTACCTGTTCCTATATCTAAGCAGTTTGCAGCATGCAGGTTACGATCGGCAGCCAAAGCACCAAACAAACAGGCATCTGTACACACTTTCATAGCGCACTTATCCTGGTGAATGGTAAACTGTTTAAATTTAAAATATGAATTCGCCATAAGTGTTTACCAGGCCGCTCTAGCTGAAGGGCTTATATCAAGTGCTGTAAAATTTTTTTCTAAATATTTATAATAGCCTGTAATGGCTATCATCGCAGCGTTATCTGTACAATATTCAAATGCAGGAATGAAAGTATTCCAGTCTTCTTTTTCTCCCATGGCAACAAAGGCTTTACGCAGACCACTGTTTGCGCTAACACCACCTGCCAGGCAAATATCAGTAATGCCGGTTTCTGCAGCAGCTTTTTTAAGTTTGTTCAATAAAATACTTACGATCCTGTTCTGTACCGAGGCACAAATGTCGGCCATATTTTCAGCAATAAATTGTTGACGTGTTGCTTCATCTGCTAAAAATTCTTCTTTAAATAAATTACTTGTGCCTGCATTTTTTAAGAAATAAAGAATAGAAGTTTTTAATCCTGAAAAGCTAAAATTCAAGCCGGGTATCTGCGGTTCGGGAAATTTGAAACGTTTTGGATCTCCTGTGGCTGCATATTTATCAATTAATGGCCCACCGGGATAGGGAAGTCCCAGCATTTTTGCAGTTTTATCAAATGCTTCTCCTGCAGCATCATCAATGGTTTCACCAATTACAGTTAATTGGGTAGGAGAATCGCAACGTACAATTTGGGTATGCCCGCCACTTACTGTTAAACATAAAAAAGGGAATGCAGGTTTTCTGTCAGGGATGAGGTTTGCCAACACATGTGCCTGCATATGATGCACAGCAATGAGTGGTTTATCCAACGCCAGTGCAAGTGATTTTGCAAATTGTGCTCCAACTAAAAGTGAGCCGATAAGGCCCGGGGCCTGAGTGAAAGCAATAGCGTTAACTGTTGATAGTTCGCAGCCCGCAGGGTGCTGTGCATTGGCAGTTTGCAATGCAGCATCTACAACCGGTACGATATTTTGCATATGTGCACGGCTGGCCAGTTCGGGCACTACACCTCCAAACTGCTCATGCACCGTTTGGTTGGCAATGCTGTTCGATAATATCTTTCCATCAACACATACGGATGCAGATGTTTCATCGCAGGAAGATTCTATGGCGAGGATGGTAATGATGGTTATAGATTAAATAATTGAAAAATAATTGAGGCTGTAAAAATAATTCATAAAAACTAACTCGGCCGTTCAAAATTATTTTGAACGTATCGCTACAACGGGATCAAGTTTTGCAGCCCTGGATGCAGGAAAAATACCCGCAAGGATACCAACTGAAAGGCAAACGATGATCGTAATAATTAACATAGGAAGAGAAATATATATTGGAAAATCTATAGCTTTTGAAGAGATAATAGTACCAATGTATACAAAAAATAAGCCTATTGCACCTCCCATCAGGCATAATATAATTGCTTCAGTCAGGAATTCAAAAAGAATACTGCTTTTTTTAGCCCCGATGGCTTTTTTCAGGCCAATCACAGAAGTACGTTCTTTAACAGTTACAAACATAATATTGGCAATACCGAATAAACCTACAACAAGACTAATTCCGCCTACAATTGCACCAACAATATTTAATACAGTAAAAAAACTTGTGATTGCTTTACTGAATGCTTCTACACTATTTAAAGAAAAATTATCTTCCTGGGTTGGGCTAAGTCTCCTTATCTGTCTCATTATGCCTCTTAATTCATCACTTAATGCTGTAGGGGTAATGCCATCCTTCCCTTTTGCAATCAAAATAGGATTTGATTTTTTTTCATCAAATATAGTTTTACAGAATTTATATGATAGCATCACACAGTTATCGTAATCCCAACCAATGAAATTCTTTCCTTCTTTTTTAATAACCCCTATAACAGTTACTTTTTTTCCTTTTATGTCAACCTGCCTGCCAAGCGCCCTCTCACTATTACCAAATAACTGCTCGGCATTGGTAAAGCCTATTAAACAAACATTTGCCCCATTATAAAATTCGCTTGCCGAAAAAAAACGCCCTGCATTAAAGCTAATTGGCTGTATAGTCATTTGAGCTTCAACAATTCCATATACACTTACACTTTGCAACAGGTCGTCTTTATACGAAATGCTGGCACCTGTTTGCATTAAATATGAAATGTCATCCAACAGCACGGCTCGTTTTTTAATCATTTCTGCTTCTTCATATTTAGCGGCAGGCCTGGCCTGAAATTTCCAGATGGGTTGATCGGGCCCTCCGCTGTAATCCCATTTATCAATATAGATGGTATTGCTGCCGAGGCTCTTTACTTCGTTCTGTATATTACGCTCAAGGCTGTTAACTGTTGCTAATACCCCAATAATACAAAAGATGCCAAATGCAACACCAGTAAGGCTTAAGGCGGTACGTAGTTTATTTACACGGAGTTCCTGAAATGTCTGTTTTAGTGAATTGCGAATGATATTAAGCGATTTACGCATGAACCAAAATTACGTGATGCATTTTAAATTATATGGTTAAATACATGAATGGTTTATAGGCCGGAAAAGAAATCCACCCTTGCGTTATATAACTTTACTCATCCATTTCCAAACCTTACCTTTGCGGCTCAAAAAACAGCTGTTAACTGTTAGTCATTAGCTATTAGCCAAAGGCTTCTGCTAAAAGCTAACAGCTAAAAACTAACAGCTTACTTTATGAAGTATATCAACGAAATAAACAGGCGCAAAACATTCGCCATCATCTCTCACCCGGATGCCGGTAAAACAACTTTAACTGAAAAGTTCCTGTTATTTGGCGGAGCCATACAAACCGCCGGTGCTGTAAAAAGCAATAAGATAAAAAAACATGCTACCAGCGATTTTATGGAAATAGAGCGCCAGCGTGGTATCAGTGTTGCTACCAGTGTAATGACCTTTGAATACAAAGGGCATCTTATTAACCTATTGGATACTCCCGGCCACAAAGATTTTGCAGAAGATACGTACAGAACATTAACAGCAGTTGATAGTGTGGTGCTGGTGATTGATAGTGTGAACGGGGTAGAAGCACAAACCCGGCGATTGATGGAAGTAATTGCCATGCGTAATACACCGGTGATCGTTTTTATAAACAAGATGGACAGGGATGGAAAGAACCGTTTTGACCTTTTGGAAGAAATTGAGAATGAATTAAAGATACAGTTGCATCCCATGACTGTTCCTATTAACAGCGGCAAAGATTTTAAAGGGGTATATGACCTGCATCAAAAAAGTCTTGTGCTATTTGCCGCAGGTACTAAAGCAAATGATGAAGATGTGGTGGAGATAAAAGATCTGAATGATGGAGTGCTCGACAAAAAGATAGGAGAGAAAGATGCTGCTACTTTAAGAGAGGACGTAGAACTGATAGATGGGGTATATGGCGAACTGAATGAAACAGACTACCTGAGCGGAAAAACTGCACCGGTATTTTTTGGAAGTGCAGTAAACAATTTTGGTGTAAAAGAGATGCTTGAGACTTTTATACGCATTGCTCCAACGCCAAGGCCAAGACATACTACTACAAGAGATATTAAACCAGAAGAGGATAAATTCAGTGGATTTATTTTTAAGATACATGCCAACCTTGATCCCAAACATCGTGACCGGATTGCTTTTTTAAGAGTATGCAGCGGCAGGTTTGAACGCAATGCCTACTACCATCATGTGCGTATGGATAAAGATCTCCGGTTCAATAATCCTTATAGTTTTTTGGCCCGTCAAAAAGAAGTTATTGAAGATGCTTATCCCGGCGATGTGGTAGGTTTGTTTGATACAGGGAATTTTAAAATTGGCGATACGATGACGGAAGGAGAGGATTTTTTCTTTACAGGAATACCTAGTTTTTCGCCTGAAATATTTAAAGAGGTGATTAATAAAGATCCAATGAAAACCAAACAGTTGGAGAAAGGGTTGCTGCAGTTAACTGATGAAGGAGTTGCACAATTATTCACCCAGTTTGGTGGTAATAAAAAGATAATAGGCTGTGTGGGAGAACTACAGTTTGAGGTAATTCAATACCGGCTTTTGCAGGAGTATGGCGCATCGGTACAAATGAACAACCTGCCATTTTTTAAGGCTTGTTGGTTAACCAGTAAAGATCCAAAAAAATTAGACGACTTTATAAAATATAAGCAAGCCAATATTGCAGAGGATAAAGATAACCACCTGGTTTACCTGGCCAACAGTGAGTGGTTCTTAAATACCGAGATACAGAATAATCCTGATATTGAATTTCATTTTACAAGTGAGATACATAAGTAGGAGATTATTGCTAAATTTAGGGTATGAAGAATTTCAAACTGGATAAGACTGTATTTAAAGCTCAGAGTTTTGAAGAAGCAGACAAAAGGAACTTGTTTGATAAAGATGTATCTCTAGCCGATCGGCTAAGAATGGCTTTTCATTTAACCTGCACAATTCATGGATTTAAAGAAGAGGCTTCTTTAAAAGTTGACAGAACTATTTTTTCTGCACGAAAATTTAATAATGCCTGATATTTTTGCATCAGATTTTAACGATTTTATTGCCGCACTTAATATTTCGGATACGGAATATATTCTTGTTGGAGGTTATGCTGTTATCTTGCATGGGTACTACCGTACTACAAATGATTTGGATATTTGGGTAAATAAAACTCCTGCGAATCATCTCAAATTGAGAAAAGCCTTTGCCATTTTTGGAATGCCATTGTTTGACATGACCTTAGAAAATTTTATGAGTGAAGAATTTGATGTTTTTTCAATGGGCCGGATGCCATTACAAATTGATATTATTACAAAATTGAAGGGCCTTGAATTTAAGGAAGCCATCAAACATGCGGAGCAAAAAGAATTGGAAGGATTAAAAGTAAGCTACTTACATCTTACAGATCTGATCAAAGCCAAAACGGCATCTGGACGCTATAAAGATCTGGATGATATTGAAAAACTCAGCATGTGAACTTTATCACTCCCGCAATTTAAACGAAACCGCACCATTGGTTTTTTCGGTACTCTTAATATTGAGTTCATACCTTTTTTTACCGTCGTAAATAACCATTAATGCAGTGTTTGGCGGAATGCTGCCTAAGTTCTCGGCATACATCACCAGTTCGTTACGATTGTTACCGGGAGCGATCTTAATATAAAAAGTGAGTGGCTTTTCGGTAAGCAGTTTATGGGTAGTAAGTATAGAATCATTATAAATGAGTGTGATGCTGTCGCCATCAACAATGCCATTATCGTAAAGCGTAATTGAAATGGAATCATTATCTACAATAAATTCTTTTACCACATCTTTATTTCTTTTTTCCAGTTCTACAGGTTTTATCAAGGCCACAGAGGGTTCTGGCTTTTTTACCTCCACTTTTTCATTGCATAGTAAAAATATTTCTTCATCATTAAGTGCACGGTTATATATCCGGATGTCATCAAGGTCGCCGTTTAACCAGAAGGGAAAAAATTGATCATCTGATTTTCCAAAGAACAGGTCTTCTGTGTTGGTAAAAGTTTCAGGGAATACCACAGTATACTTCAGTTCGCAATTCACATACAGCTTTGCAGTTTTGCCATCATTAGTATACAATACATTGTACCATTGGTTCTTTTGTATAAAATCACCTGGGTAAGGAGTGAGCACAGTGCCTGTTCCCCGGAAACTTTGGTGCATCGTATCACAAATGCCACCGTCACATCCTGTTCCGGCTGTAAATAATGCATCATCAAAACGCAACGCATAATTACCCGGATTATAATTACCACCGCCTTTGCTGATGATCTGGCTTGCATGGCAGATGTCGTAATAAAAACCTGTGGGTCTTACCCAAACCGAAAGCGATATTTTATCTGCAAAATTTAATGATGGCTTATTGGGAATACGCATGTATTGGTAAACACCATTAAAATGATAAGCACTGTTTGTTTTACCAAACCGGTCTGTTGTAATGGTTGCATTATTGAATGTGGGATTATTATTGTTACCACTTTTATCATTGGCATTGCCATCAAAAGGATAGTAGGCCTGTAAGCCCTTATC
>JAYUYX010000245.1:0-71705 GCA_043752205.1 Chitinophagaceae bacterium | reverse complement strand
AATTGGTTAAGCCTTAGATCAACTTATGGCATTGATTATCTTTTTGTAGATAATGAAATATTTTCTTCACCAGTACATGGAGATGGATTTGCAACCGTTGGTTCTGCAACCAGCACGCAAGGAAAATATAAAAGATATACCTGGACCAATACCGCACAATTTGATTATGTGGTTAAGGAAAAACATACGGTAAGTGCATTAGCAGGTTATGAAGAAGACCGCAGGACTTCAATAGGTTTTGGTTTAAATCGTCAACAAATTTCTGATCCCGTATATACAGTTATACAGGCAGGATTTGGCATCAATAATTCAGCAGGATCTGTGTATGGAGAAAACTACCTTAGATCAGTTTTTGGGCGTGTAAATTATGACTTCAATAAAAAATACTTCATCAGCGGCAATGTTCGCCAGGATGAATATTCAGCATTACCATTTCAAAAAGAGACTTTTTGGGGAGTTTCTGCCGGATGGGATCTGAATAATGAAAAATTTTGGGGCCCTATGAAAAATGTATTCAGCAGTTTTAAATTACGCAGCAGTTATGGTAAAGTGGGTAATACAGGTGGCATAGGTGATTATGCATCTTATTCTACCTATGGCTCTGGTTTATATGGGGGTAATCCAACATTAATATTTAATCAGGCGGGTAATAATAAACTTAATTGGGAAACCAGTAAGAAATTTGATGTGGGGGTTAATTTCGGAATATTAAAAGAAAGAATAACTATTGAAGCGAACTACTATAAGAATAATGCCAGTAACTTAATATTGAATGTACCTCAGGCTCCATCTGCAGGTTTACCCACATCAGTTCCTACCAACGTAGGTAAAATGTACAATAAGGGTATTGAGTTAACGCTTAATGCAACACCGATTAGAAAAAAAGATTTTAGCTGGACAGTTAACTTTAACTATACCAATAATCAAAACAGGGTAACAGAATTGGCCCCCGGGTTAACAGAGGTATTAACTGCTTCTTCGGGTTTAGAAACGGTAAACCGTACTGCTGTTGGCCAATCAGTAGGCAGCCTTTGGCTTGTTCGTAATGGAGGTGTTGACAGGGCTACAGGAAGCAGGGTATTATTAACCCAGAACGGTAACCGGATATTATATCGTTTTGCCCCCCGGGCTGGTGAATTTGCCTGGAGTAACGAAGATGGAACTCAATACAGAAGAGCAGATGGTACACCAAATACCATTACCCAGGCAGCAGATGCACATATGTTTAATTCACAGCCTAAATTTTATGGTGGCCTAAGTAACAATTTCAGGTATAAAAGCTTTGATCTGGATGTAACACTTACTTATTCCGGAGGTAATTATGTGTATTATGGTTCATGGGCAGGTTTACACGATCAACGTTTTTGGAACAACCATGTAGATGTATTAACTGCCTGGAAACAATTTGGTGATGTAACTACTGTACCAAGGCCTGTTTATGGAGATAATATTTCCAATGGCTCCGGATTGCCTATGACTTATAATATGTTTAAAGGCGACTTTATAAAATTAAAAAATGCCACTTTTGGATATAATATTCCTGCTGAATCACTGAAGAGACTAAAGATAAGCAGTGCCAGATTTTACATTAGCGGAACAAACCTGTATATCTTTTCTGATTACCCAGGTCCCGATCCGGAAGTTTCTTCTAATGGAAATTCAGCCAGCGGACAAGGGGTTGACAGAAATACAATTGCCAATGGCCGCACCATTATGTTTGGCGTGAACATCGGCCTATAATAAAAATTGAATCATAAATTATTAAATTCTTTAAGAATGAAAAATAAATTAAAATACATTATCAGTTTTTGTTTGTACAGTTTACTAACCATTTCTTGTAATAAGGATCTATTAACACCCATTCCACAAACATCAATTACAGATATAACAGCCTTTGATACGCCGGAACGTGTATTGAATCAAGTCAGATCAATGTACCAGGCTTTAAAAAATGGTAATTTTTATGGTGGAAGGTACCAGGTTTATGGTGATATAAGGGGAGAGGAATTTATAAATGAAACTACAAATCTGGTTACCGGCGCTGATGTCTGGAATCTGAATCCCACAGGTACATCTACTAATTCAGTAAAGAATCTATGGGCACAAGCCTATTATACTATTAACCTATGTAATCTTTTTATAGATGGCATGGCTGCAAAAGGTTCTGCTGTAGTTAGTACTACATTGTCAAATAATTATTTAGGCGAAGCCAGATTGATAAGGGCTTTATCTTACTATAGTTTGTTACAATATTATGCAAGGCCTTTTGCAGATGGTAATGGCAGCAAACCCGGCTTACCATTACGTTTAACAGGTATTAAAGGTTCAGGCTCATCTGATCTTGCCAGGAGTACAGTTGCGCAGGTTTATGCCCAGATACTTACAGATCTGGATTTTGCGGAAATTAGTTTGCCCCTTACTTATACAGGCACCTCAGCTGCCGAATTAAATACAACCCGGGCACACCGCAATACAGCCATAGCATTAAAAACAAGGGTTTATTTAACTATGCAGAATTATGCTTCTGTAATAACTGAGGGGAATAAAATAGTAAGTCTTACCGCACCATTTACTGCAACAACCGGTGTAGCTCATGCATTGCAGCCAAATATTACAACAGTTTTTACCACTTACAATACAACCGAATCTATATTTTCTTTGCCCATGACAGTTAATGCCGGTGATAATCCGGGAGTACAAAATGCACTTGGATTTTATTTTGTAAGAAACGGTGCTACTCTTGGCTCTGCTGAATATTCTCTAAATCCAAGTGGAATAATAGGCAATACAAATTGGGGACCGGCTGATGTAAGAAGAACAGCTCTGGTTATTACAAACGCAATTAGCGGAAAAAGATACTTAGCAAAGTATCAGGTAGCATCTCCTTATACTGACTATGCTCCAGTTATGCGCTATGCTGAAGTATTATTGAATTTAGCCGAAGCTTTGGCACGATCAAATGCCGGGGTTGATGTAAGAGCCTTGCAACTGGTTAATGCTGTGCGTAAACGTTCTGATCCTTCAGCAACAGTGGTGGCAACTACACAAACTGAATTGATTAATGCTATACTGCTGGAAAGAAGAATTGAGTTATTGGGAGAAGGATTGCGTAACAATGACCTCATGCGCTTGCTGCAAACCATACCTGCGAAAGGTACTGTACCAGCAAAAACACCATCAGAAGTTGGTTACATCTGGCCGATCTCTGCAGATGAGTTATCACTTAACAGGTTAATGACAGACAACTAATTTAAATTAAAAAGATACAAAAACTCCAATCATTGATTTGATTGGAGTTTTTTATTTTAAGAATTACTTTGGATGAATTATTTTAAAACCTCTGCAAGCTTATTTTGTAAACCATTACCGGTTAAACCGGTGGCAATAATTTTACCTTGAGGGTCTATCAAAACATTGTAGGGAATTCCGCTAATACCATATAATTCTGCTACTGGACTGTTCATGTATTTCAGGTCACTGATATGCTGCCAGGTTAAATTATCTTTTTTAATAGCTTCCATCCAGGAATCTTTGTCTTTGTCGAATGATACGCCAAGCACAGTAAAATTTTTATTTTTAAAACTATTGTAGGCAGCAGCTACGTTAGGATTTTCTGCCCGGCAGGGTGCACACCAGCTGGCCCAAAAATCAACTAAAACATATTTACCACGTAACTGACTTAATGAAAAAGATTTTCCATCAACATCATTCATTGTTATTTCAGGAGCTGCATCGCCAATACCTGGAGCAGCAGGCGGTTGTGCCGGCGTCTTTGCTCCTGTAGCCTTTGATTTAATATAAGCTAACGCTTCGGTAATGCCTTTATGTTTTGGAAACCGTTTAGCAAGATTGGTTAAAGGAGTTTCAAATGTAGCAAGTTCAACAGGGGGCATGGTTGCTGCAAACAAGGAAACGATCGGGCTCTTAGAACTATCGGCATAAGCAAAGCAATACTTAGTGAATATATCAGTTAACAATTTGTATTCATTGGAAATGGCAATAAAAGTGCTGTCTGTTTCTTTAACACCTCCCTTTAAAAATTCGCCCAGTACCTTGTTCTTATTTGAAATAAGTACGCCTATACTATCCGAATATTGCAGCAGTTTTTTTAACGAACTGTTTGCCGGTCCTGAGAAATTATAGCCCGATAATTCAGAGTCGTTGGCAGTTGCAGTAAAGTTTATTTTTTCAGCATCATTTATAAATAGGTAAGAATCGGTTCCGCTTTCGGTGCGTAATCTGTATAGACCTTCTTCAGCTGCAGTTGTGGTTACAGTAAATTTATCCTTCTCAATAGTGATGGTATCAAGTATTACAGGCTGCTTTTCGCTAAAATACAATTCTTCCAGGTAGATCTTTTTATCTGTGGAAGTTCTTAATTCTCCCGAAAGGGTAAATTTTCCTTTATCGGTTCCACCTTTACAGGAAAAAAGCATTGCAGCAATTGTTACTGCGGAAAGTAATTTTTTCATTTAGTTTCATTTAGTTTTTTATCTAAAATAATATTTACCAACTGCATATCTGCCTTGCCCTTGCTAAGCCTTTTAACTTCGCCGGCAAACAAACCCAGTAAACCTTTTTTACCGGATTGATATTGTTTTACCTTATCAGGCATTTTTGCAATTACTTCATCTGCCCATTGTTCAATGGAATCGCTGTTATCTTCTAATATTACATTAAGCTCCCCGGCAATCTGTATCGGTTCTTTTTGAGGCTGATCTAATAATGCTGAAAAGACCTTCGTAGAGGCAATTCCAAAATTTAGTTTACCGGCATCTGTCAATTCAATTAATGAAGCCAGTTTATCTGCAGGCAAAGTAAAATTTTTATAAGTAATTCCTTTGTCATTTAGATGACTCTTAACAGGCCCCAACAACCAATTCGCCACCGCCTTATAATTTTGTGTATACTTTATTATATCTTCAAAATAATTTGATTGTGCCTTATCATCACAAAGCACAGCTGCATCATAATCCGAAAGGTTTAGGACTTCTGTATAACGCTTTTTTAAGGCATTGGGTAATTCGGGAAGCCCATTCTTTATTGTTGCTAAATAATCATCAGTCACCCGGAAAGGAGTAAGATCGGGCTCAGGAAAATACCGGTAATCATCTGCATCTTCTTTTGTACGTAATGGAAAAGTAATATTGTTATCAGCATCATAACTCCTGGTTTCCTGGATAACAGGTTTCCCATTTTCAACAAGTTCAATTAATCTACCTACTTCTATATCAATAGCTCTTTTTACGTTACGTATGCTATTAAGATTTTTTACTTCAACACGGGTACCTAGTTTTGTATCGCCTTTCAGGCGTATAGAAATATTAGCATCGCAACGCATACTTCCTTCTTCCATATTACCATCGCATATGCCAAGCCAGGTAACCAGTTTGCGTAATTCGGTAATGTAAGCAAAAGCTTCATCGCTGCTGTGCATATCCGGCTCACTCACAATTTCAAGTAACGGAATACCGGCACGGTTCAGGTCTATGCAGGTATAATGCTCATCAACATCATGCAGACTTTTTCCTGCATCCTCTTCCATATGTATCCTGTTGAGGCGGATATTGCGTTGTGTATTACCAACATGTATAGGTACAAACCCATTTTTGCAAATAGGTGTAGTATGTTGTGAAACCTGGTAGCCTTTTGGAAGATCGGGATAAAAATAATTCTTGCGTGCAAAATAATTATACTGCTCAATTTCGCAATTTAAAGCAAGGCCCAATTGTATGGCATACTCAATTGCTTTTGAATTCATTTTAGGAAGTGTACCCGGGTGCGCCAATGTAACAGGGCTTATATGGGTATTGGGATCTGTACTGAAAGCAGCACTGTCGCCACAAAACAATTTGCTTTGGGTAAGCAATTGTGCATGTACCTCCAGGCCTATCACCACCTCATATTTTTCATTTGGTATCACAGCGGCAAAGGTAAGGTGCAGCCAGCAATCCACCTTCGCTTAAGCTATAATGGCAATAAAAAAGCGTCCCTTTTTCGGGACGCCTTCTTATGCAATTCATGGCTTATAAATTAGCAGTCTTCAATTTTTTAGGAATTTTAATATCAAAGCTCATGGCATTACCATTACGGTTTGCTTTAATAGTGTAAGCTGATTTGTCTGCATGCTGATGTAATTGCTCTCTTACTTCATCTGAATTAATAACTTTTCGCCCACCGATTTCAATTACGACATCTTCTTTTTTTAACCCTGCTTTTTCTGCTGGTGAATCTTTATCTACTTCTAATATCTTAACCCCATTGGCTTCTTCAGTATCCTGAATCTTTAAGCCCAGCCTTGGCCTGCGTAAATTGGATTCGATTAAATATTCATAATTATTCTCTCCGCCCGGTGTAAACATCCGGGGTGACATATCGCCCATCTCTTTATCATTCCACATTTCGACCCTGGGAACAGATTGTACACGTGGTACTGTAAAAGATCTGGTCATGCCGTCGGGGCCACTGAAAGAATAGGCCATTGACTTTGATCCTGAACGCTCACCCAGAGTAGCTTTTGCAGAGCCTGCTTTCCCTTCACGGCTATAATAAACAGTTACTTCTTCTTTGGGTTTACATGCGCTTACCACGGCAGATAAGGATTCAGGGTCATCAACTTTTTTATCATTGATCTTTGTAATGATATCACCATTTTTTAAACCAGCTTTTTCCGCACCGCTGCCCTTTGTTATATTGGTTACTTCTGCTCCCTTGTGAGTTCCTTCTTTATCATCGCTATACACATTGGTTGTTACACCTAAAAAAGCACCCGATTCATCATTAGCATCATTAAAAAATGTCATTCCTTCAAAATCTTCGGGAGCCATCTTAAACCGGGTGTTTCCTCTACCATCTCTTATGATGATATTTCTTTTATTGATTGTGATCTCATCATCTTTAAATTCAGATAATGGCTTGCCATTAATGGTAACCTTATCACCTTTGATCTCTACTGTGATCTTGCTGTCTTTTTCTCCTTTTTTACGGATAATGATCTCCTGGCTTTCCTTTTTTCCCTTATCGCCTTTCTCACCCTTATCCATTTTATCGTTTTGGGCAGTTAGGGTAGTGGTAAATGCTGCAAAACAGATAATAGCAGCTGTAAAAATAATTTTTTTCATGACTTTAATTTTATATACGAAATGTTTAGTAGAACAAAATTAAGCACTTATTTTGATTTACGAAATATTTCGCAGATTATTTTTTTGCTTTAACATTTTTAAACACAAATTAGGTTGATTACACGAATTTGGAGTTTGATAAGGTATAGGTTTTAACCGGACAGTTGTCTACAATGCCTTCACCAACATATTCCATTCCTATTTTTTCCAGCACTTTAATGGAAGCTATATTTTCTATATGTGCTCTCGCAGTAATGAGTTTTAGATCTAGCGATTGGAAGCCATGATTTAAACTATGTTGAGCAGCTTCACTGGCAAAACCTTTTCCCCAGGCCTTTTGCATAAGCCGGTAACCGAGGTCAATTTCATCCAGTTCCGGCCGGTATTTTAAACCGCACCATCCAATAAATTCATCGTTATCTTTTGTGTGCATGGCCCAGCGGCCCAGGTTGTTTTGGTACTGGGGTAAGATGGTATCGGTTAATATACTTTTTGCATCGGCTTCATTTTGTAAAGTTGGCTCATGCAGATATTTTACAACTTCAGGATCGCTGTTCAGTTCCAGGATCAATGGGGCATAGGCTTCTGTAAACTGGCGAAGCAGCAGTCTTGGTGTTTCAAAAATTATATTCATAGTAATAACCTTACAATAACCCTTTCACCTTTTCAATAACCACCCTCAAATTACTTATATCCTGTCCCCCTGCTGTTGCCAGGTTCTTCTGCCCGCCGCCACCGCCTTTTATTAAAGGAGCAACATAATCCTTGATTATCTTTCCGGCATCGAGATTTTTTGCAGCAACAACCGTATCAGCAATACCGATGGCCACAAAAGGTTTACCATCTATATTGGCGCAAAGCACAACAACATGATCGTGCAATTTATTTTTAAGATCGAAACACAATTTCTTTAAAGCATCAGCACTGCTTACTTCAATGATCTCGCCAACAAAAGTTACGTTATTGATGATCTCATCTTTTTGTAAAAGCTCATTTCGGATGATGACCAGTTGCCTTGCCTCCAGCGCCTCAATATGTTTTTTTAAAGAAGCATTCTCTGCCTGCAGGTTTAGTACTGATTTGCTGAGGTCTTTTGGATTCTTCAGTAAGCCACTGATATCATTGATGGCAGCCGTTAAATTATTTACATAAGCTTCTGTAGCCTTACCGCAAATAGCTTCCATACGGCGAACACCTGCGGCCACAGCACTTTCGCTGCTTATTTTAAACAGGCCCAGTTCGCCCGTACTGCCTACATGGGTACCGCCGCATAACTCAATGGAGTAGTCAGCATCCATGATCACAACTCTTACAACATCACCGTATTTTTCTCCAAACAAAGCCATCGCACCTAATGCAACAGCCTCATCCTTGTTCATACTTTTAATTACAACGGGTATGTTCTCTCTTATTTTTTCATTAACCAGTTTTTCAACAGCTTCAACCTCTTCCTCGGTAACTTTTGAGAAATGACTAAAGTCAAAACGGAGGTGATCTTCATTTACAAGACTACCTTTTTGTGCCACATGTTTGCCCAATACCGACCGTAAAGCAGCATGCATGAGATGTGTAACGCTATGGTGCAGCGTAATGTCTTTTCTTCTTACAGCATCTACTGCTGCAATCACTTCTCCATTCATATCTGCAGGAATAGATTCGGCAAAATGAATAATTAAGTCGTTCTCTTTTTTTGTATCGGTGATCCTGAGTTGTGAGCTTTGGATGGTAAGTATGCCTGAATCGCCAACCTGGCCGCCACTTTCAGCATAAAAAGGAGTTTGATCTAAAATGATTTGATACAACTCTTTTCCTTTACCGGTTACTTTGCGGTACTTAATGATCCTGCTTTTTGTTTCTAATGTATCGTATCCAACAAAACCCGTGTTTCGACTTCGCTCAACACTGCCATCTGTACTTCCTTCGACTTCGCTCAGGACTATCCAGTCTTCTGTATCTAAAACTGCAGCAGAACGGCTTCGATCTTTTTGTTTTTGCATTTCCGTTTTAAAGCCTTCCTCGTTAACTGTTAATCCTTTTTCAGTAGCTACTAATTGGGTTAGATCAAAGGGGAATCCAAATGTGTCATACAATTTAAAAGCTTCTTCACCAGTTATGTTGGTAGTTGCCTGGTCAAGCATTGCCAGACCATTATCAACAGTTCTCAAAAACGCATCTTCTTCTTCTTTAACTACTTTACCCACAAAATCCAGTTGCTGTGTCAACTCCGGAAAAACGGTTTCAAACTGTTTTGCAATAACAGATAATAATTGATGCAGTAAAGGTTGTTTGTAATCTAAATAAGAATAATAATAACGAACTGCCCTGCGAAGTATGCGGCGTATAACATAGCCTGCACCTGTGTTTGAAGGCAGTTGCCCGTCGGCTATTGTAAAACTGATGGCACGTATATGATCTGCAATTACACGGAATGCAACTGCTTCTTTGGTATCACTGTAATCATATTTTTTATTGCTGATTTTTTCTATAGCTGCAATGGTGCCTGTAAAAACATCCGTATCGTAATTGCTTTGCTTTTGCTGTATCACCCTAACCAATCTTTCAAAACCCATCCCGGTATCAACATGCCGTGCAGGCAATTCCTCCAGGCTGCCATCTTTTTTACGGTTGAACTGTATGAATACATTGTTCCATATTTCGATCACCTGCGGATGATCATTATTTACAAGGGTCTTTCCATCTACAGCCTTTCTTTCTTCGGCAGTTCTGCAGTCCACATGTATTTCGGTACAAGGGCCACAAGGACCTGTGTCACCCATCTCCCAAAAATTATCTTTTTTATTGCCTAATAAAATGCGGTCTTCGGGAATATATTTTTTCCACTCGTTGAAGGCTTCCTCATCTCTTGGCAGCCCTTCTTTATCATCACCTTCAAAAATGGTAACGTATAATTTATCCTTATCTAATTTATAAACATCTGTAAGCAGTTCCCAACTCCAGGCAATGGCTTCTTTTTTAAAATAGTCACCAAAGCTCCAGTTGCCCAGCATTTCAAACATGGTATGGTGGTAAGTATCTACGCCAACCTCTTCCAGATCATTATGCTTGCCGCTAACCCGTAAACATTTTTGTGTATCGGCCACCCGGTTATTGGGTGCAGTTTTATTACCCAGGAAATAATCTTTAAACTGGTTCATCCCTGCATTGGTAAATAACAGGGTAGGGTCATTTTTAACCACAATAGGTGCCGAAGGAACAATGCTATGTTCTTTCGATCTAAAAAAGTCAAGATATTGTTGTCTTATCTCAGCACTCGTCATCATATACCAAATGTTTAAATGGGTTGATTTTTGTTGTTTATGGGGCTATATTTGTAAACTCTTGTTTAACACTGGCAAAGGTAAACAAAATGAAGCCTCACCCCAACCCCACTCTGAATGATTAAGATGGGAGATGCAGGTAAGTAACTGCAAGTAAAGTAAATGGATATTATAACACAATCAGGCATGACTGCATTCCCTTGTAAGGAACAATGAAGAAAATAAAATACTACTATAATACCCATACACTTCGTTATGAGAAGCTGGTTACCCCTCTCCGGGTAAAACTCCTGCGTGTTTTTGGTTTTATTTCTGCGGCCTTGGTTACATCAGCCTTAATCATCTGGGCATATACCACTTTTTTTCCCAAGGCAAAAGATAAAGAGGCAGAAATGAAATATGAACTGATAAAAGACAATTATAATACACTTGCTGCTAAAACAAAGACCTTACAGCAACAGATGGCCGAACTGGAGAAAAGGGATAACGAGGTTTACCGTTCAATTTTTGAAGCTAATCCCTTAGCAGATAGTGCAAGGAGCCAATCTATTGAGAAGAAAAAGGAGATCGCAAAAGTAAACCTGATAAAAGATGATGAGTTTGGTAACGAGATAGCAAAGACCCTGAATAATATTACGGCACGTGTGGCTTACCAATTTGACAGTTATGCTGCTATTGAAAAACTCATTAATAACCAGGAGACGAAGTTGGCCAGTATACCCGCCATACAACCAGTGAGTAATAAACAGCTTAACCGCATAGCCAGTGGTTTTGGTATGCGCATTCATCCCATTTATGGTATTGCTAAAATGCACCCGGGTATTGATTTCACCGCACCGCAAGGCACGCCTATTTATGCAACTGGTGATGGTGTGGTAACTACTGCAGGCCCTGGTACTGGTACCGGAAATCATGTAGTTATTAATCATGGCTATGGTTATGAGACCAAATATCTGCATATGGTTAGAATTAAGGCAAGAAATGGACAACGGGTAAAACGTGGCGAAGTAATTGGCTGGGTTGGCAACACGGGTGCAAGTACAGGGCCCCACCTGCATTACGAAGTGCATATTAACAGAAGCCCTGTTGACCCAGTTTATTTCTTCTTTAATGATCTGAATGCCCAGCAATACGACCAGGTATTAAAAATAGCTGCAACGGGTAGTGCCAAAAGTTTTGACTAAATTTAATTATGGCTTTACAACAAATAGCTTTTTCTTTTGATGATATTCCCGTTACACCAAAACCGGAATCAAAAACCGTTGTGCCCCCAAAGCCTAAGCCCGAACAAATAAAAGCAAAGGGGGATAATAAAAAATTAACACGAGGCCGTGTGAGTTTAAAGGAAAAGGAATCGGGTGCAGATTTGATTGAAATACCTGAAGATGAAATTTTATTTCAAAAAAAATATTATGCTATTGGGTTGGTTGCTGATATGTTCAAAGTAAACCAATCGCTCATCCGTTTCTGGGAAAATGAATTTGATATTTTAAAGCCACGTAAAAATGGAAAGGGAGACAGGTTATTCAGGCCTGAGGATATTAAAAATCTAAAACTCATCTATCATTTACTGCGTGAAAGAAAATATACACTTGAGGGCGCAAAGGATTTTTTAAAGCAGAATAAAAGGGCAGATGAAAAATTTGCGCTGATCGAATCTTTAAAAAAATTGAAAAAGTTTTTAAATGAGCTTAAAGCCGACCTATAACCACCTGTTAACATAATAATTTACCGTACTTGTTTTTTTGATACGATATTTATTCCTGAAAAATTCCCTGTTAAATTATATGGCTATGAAAAAATTCTTATTGCTGACCATG
Organism: Chitinophagaceae bacterium; assembly: GCA_043752205.1. Classification (GTDB taxonomy): domain Bacteria; phylum Bacteroidota; class Bacteroidia; order Chitinophagales; family Chitinophagaceae; genus Ferruginibacter. The sequence continues at coordinate 59,486 of JAYUYX010000245.1, read as the reverse complement.
TTTTTTATTGGTGCTATGATCAACGTAATTGCGCAGGCACAGTATGAAACCAGCCAGGACCCTAAGCACCCCGAAGTAAAAATTATTAGAGGGTTGATAAATAAGTATCAAATTCAGAATGACACCGCTTTTAAATGGTATAGCTCAAGCCAGGGTTATTACAAACCCGATACAGCAACAATAAATGCATTTGAAAGAGCAAAAAGTAAATACCAGTTTGTGGTGTTTGGGGGCACCTGGTGCGAAGACACACAATTCATTCTACCTAAATTTTTTAAGTTGCAAGAAGCAAGCGGTATACCAGATGATGCAATAACCATGTTTGGTGTTAACCGGGCAAAAACTTCACTGGGCAGTATTGCTGCAGCATTTAATATTAAATTGGTGCCCACCATTATTGTTATGAAAGATGGTAAAGAAGTTGACCGTGTAGTGGAGTATGGTAAAACGGGTAAATGGGATAAAGAACTTGCTGCCATACTCAACCAGTAATAGGCTTTATTTTATCTGGTAAATATCTACTCCTCTTTCATTAAGCAGGTACACTTTTCCATTCATTGCTTTTATAGAACTGTATTTTCCGAAAAACTTCGGCAATCTATATTCTTTTAGTTGCAGGGATTTTAACTGGTAGCTATACAGTTTATCATTACTGAAACCGTACACGGTGTTTTCATTCACTTCTACATTTGTCCAGTTTAAAAAGGCGAGCCTGTTTTTAAAACTGCCATAATAGTCAAAAATATAAAATCCTTTTGTCGGATCGTACAAATACACAAAATTATCACGGTCAATTATTTTAACAGCTGCAGGAACGGTATCAAACAACATGCGCCAATCAGTACTGGCCAGCAAAACTTTTCCTTCTTCGTCAATCTTCTTCAGTTTAAAATCTTCTTCATCAAAAAGCCAGATATAATTATCATAAGAGAGGGTAACATTATTAACAAAGAAGATCTGCTGATTGCGGAAATTGATCATGTTGCGTACTGCCAATAACCTGTCGAGCATTACCACTGTTGAATAATTCTTATAGTAAACCAATATTTTAAAGGGATTCGTTACATCTATATATGCAGGGTTTCCGTATTTTTTTACATCATTATATACTGCGACGGAATCTCCCTTGGCATCCAGTTTCTTCAGCTGGTTATTATCAATGATGAGGTAAGTATTATCCAGGTTATCTACATTAAAATAAGTAACATTTCCGGGAATAGACCTGATATATTGAAAAGAGGAATCACTTTGTGCGTATGATGACACAGAAATACTAAGGCACAAAAAAAGCAATATAGATCGAATTATTTTCATGTGGTGTGATACTTCAGTTCTACATTTTCTCCGTCAAAAACAGCATAGCTGTAATATTTTATCCAGTCACCTAAATTGATATACCTACTTTTATCATTCAGTTCAAAATCAATGGGCAGATGACGATGGCCAAATACCAGGTAATCGTAATGTTGTTTTTGTAATACTTCTTTGCAATACATAATAAGCCATTCCTTGTCTTCACCTAAAAACACTTCATTCGTCTGACCTGTTTGTGCACGGCTTTTCCTGCTGAAGTAATCAGCAATACCCATGCCTATATAGGGAGGCATGATACCAAACAGCCAGTTGCTGGCCTTATGGCGAAATAATTTTTTGATAAATTTATAACCATGATCCCCCGGGCCAAGTCCATCACCATGACCTATTAAAAATTTTGTACCGGCGAATTCAAAAGGCTTTGGTTCAAAATACACGGATATGTTTAGCTCTTTTTGAAAATAATCTTTCATCCACATATCATGGTTGCCCACAAAAAAATGAACAGGAATTCCGGAGTCTGTTAGTTCGGCCAGCTTACCCAATATGCGTACATAACCTTTGGGCACTACCTTTTTATATTCGTACCAGAAATCAAAGAGGTCGCCTACAATAAAAATATGTGCAGCATCATCTTTTATTTCATTAAGAAAATGAATGATCTTTTTTTCTCTCACCAGGCTGGCTGTAGCATTTGGAGCGCCCAGGTGAAAATCGGAAAGGAAGTATATTTTTTTATTATTAGCCACTTCCATTAATCAAGGTTTGTTTTTTTGCTGCAGGTATTGCAATAGATCACCGGATTCTATTTCCGGCATATTGGCTAACTGGCCGTTAAACCAATATATCCACGCATGATGGGGCTGGCCATTCTGGTAAGCAATAACAGTTTCACGTTTATATAGAACGGTTTCGCCCGGTTCAGCATTCAGTCCCTCATAATCATCAAGCTGGCCAATTGCCCAGGAAAACTCCTGCGGATTATTAATACAATATAGTTCGCCAGAAATAAATTTTTCTTCAGCTGCAGGAGCAGCAACAGGATAATCCCCATGATCGTACAGTTTACCTTTAACAACAGCTTCACCTAATAAATGAAAATATTTGGTGAGGTATTGATACACGGGATTTCGAAAACCACTACGCAGAGAACCGTAAACAAAAAGTTTATAAATTTCGTTACCCATATTCCAATAAAGATACTTGAAAATAATACAATTATGCTTCTACGAGAAAGCAGTAAACCTCTTTGGGGCCATGTACACCAGTTACCAAAGTTTTTTCGATATCGGCAGTACGGCTTGGGCCTGTTGCAAAAGTTATAAGAGATGGGATATTGCCTGTATACTTTTCTTTTAAGGATTGCAAAGCATCTTTTACATCATATACCAATTGATTGGTATAAGCAATGCAGATGTGAATGGGAGCATATACACTAACTGTGCGGCCGCTTTGCTGGGCAGCGCTCATTACAATAGTACCAGTACGTGCTACCAATAATTCGCAATCTGTTATAGATGCATCGCAACCGGGCAGGTTAATGGTATTGCTGAACTGTGTATTCCATTTATCAGTATTGCAATAGATCTTTGTCCACTGCTTTTCGGTGATCAATTGCTGCAGTTGCTGCAACATCTCCTGTTCGCTGATACAAAAAGCAAATTTACCCTGCATATTGGTAAACTCCTGTGCAAATACTACATCAAGGGTATCGGTTGGTGCAAGAAAAACAGAATTGGTTCCCTCGCTTTGCGGAAAAGGTAAAGGCACCGGGTGACTCAGTGCCTGTCTTATTTTTTTTAAAATATTTTCTTTTGCCGATGATACAGCCATAATAAAATTAAATTGCCGGTGGTGTTTTTAATTCTTCAGGAAGTTCAGTTGATGGTTCTTGATTTATAGCTTCTTTTTCATCAACCACTATTTCCAAAACCTTTTTTTCTTCGTAGGGCCTTTTGCCTATGAGTGTTTCCACATCACTTTTAAACAACACCTCTTTCTTTAATAATTCTTTTGCCAGCTTTTCTACATCTCCTTTCTTCTCTATCAAAAGTTTTTTAGTAATTTGATAAGCATTGTCAATAAGCTTACGCACTTCCTCATCTATCATTTTACCGGTTTCTTCACTGAAGGGTTTGGTAAATACATTCTCCTGATTTGGATCGTAATAACTGATGTTACCTACTTTATCATTCATACCATAAACGGTGATCATGCTGTAAGCGATCTTAGTTATTTGCTGCAGATCATTGCTGGCACCTGTGCTTATTTTTCCAAAGAAAATATCTTCACTTGCTCTTCCGCCAAGCGTCATACATATCTGATCCATTAACTGATCTGTGTTGTATAAATACTGTTCTTTAGGTGTGTATTGAGCATAACCCAATGCTGCTGTACCCCTTGGCACCACCGTAACTTTTAATAAAGGATAAGCATGTTCCAAATACCAGCCGCAGATAGCATGGCCAGCTTCGTGGTAAGCAATAATCTCTTTTTCTTCGGGAGAAATGATTTTGTTCCTCTTTTCCAGCCCACCGATCACACGGTCAATGGCATCCTGAAAATCACTCATGTCAACAGCTGTCTTTCCTTTACGGGCAGCAATTAAAGCCGCTTCGTTACAAACATTAGCAATATCTGCACCGGCAAAGCCAGGTGTTTGCTCTGCCAGTTTATGTATATCAAGCGTTTCAGAAATTTTAATTGGTCCAAGATGTACTTTAAAGATTGCTTCTCTACCTACCAGATCAGGACGGTCAATTGATATTTGTCTATCAAAACGACCCGGACGTAACAAGGCGCTATCCAACACATCGGGCCTGTTGGTTGCGGCTAAAATAATAATACCCAGGTCAGTTCCAAATCCATCCATTTCTACCAGTAATTGATTCAGTGTGTTCTCACGCTCATCATTACTCATCATCATATTTTTTCCACGGGCTCTTCCAATGGCATCTATCTCATCAATGAAAATGATGCATGGCGCTTTTTCTCTTGCCTGCTTAAACAGGTCACGTACACGGCTGGCACCAACGCCTACAAACATCTCTACAAAATCACTACCACTAAGGCTAAAGAAAGGTACCTGCGCCTCACCAGCAACAGCTTTTGCTAACAAGGTTTTACCCGTACCCGGAGGGCCTACCAATAAAGCACCCTTTGGAATTTTACCGCCCAGCGCTGTATATTTTTTTGGGTTTTTTAAGAAGTCTACAATCTCCATCACCTCTACCTTAGCTTCATCAAGACCGGCAACATCGCCAAAATTTATATTAACTCTTGTACCTTTTTCAAATAAAGTTGCTTTGGATTTTCCAATGCTGAAAATACCTCCTGCACCACCGCCACCGCCTGGCCCGCCTACCTTACGCATCATCATTACAAAAAGTAAAACAATTAATAAGATTGGTAATAAGGTGCTGATGATCTGTCCAAATATTTCTCCTTCTTCATCCGGTTGATCAGGTATTTGTTTTACAGTTGGATTATTTTTATAAAATTCTGCCATTTGCGTGGCAAAGGTTTTATCATCTACGATACTGAAGAATAACTGCGGCTGGTCTGCTTTTACGGCTATGGCTGCCTCGTAATTTTTATCGTCTGCCTTTACATTTATTGCCGGCCTGTAAAAACCTGGTTTAGCTTTTATGCTGTCTTGATTAACAAAAATACGTACGATCTTTTTGTTGCGGATGGTCTTCATTTTTGTTACATCTCCCTGTAATACCATGGCATAAAACTTCTGCTGGTCGGTTTCAATACCGGCACTGTTTACCGTGCGAAAAAAATTAAAACCAATGATGCCCAGGAAAATAATTCCGTACACCCAATATATACTAAACCGGGGTTTCTTCTTACCATCATCTCCTTTAGGAGGAATATTATCTGGATTGAATTTCTTTTTAATGTCTTGTTGGTTCATATTTTTTTGTTCCGTTATATTGGTACTTACGCTACGCTATTAATCATTTTAATTATAGACGTTTATGTTTTACTATTATTTTAAATTAAATGTTAACCCAGATGCTCCATCATGGGTGCGTCGCTCCACATTTCCTCAAGCCGGTAAAACTTCCTGGGGTCAGGCATCATTACATGCACAACCACATTTACATAATCTATCAGTATCCACTGCTGTCCCTGGCGGCCTTCATGTTTATAAGCTGCTTCCAGGCACTTTTCTTTTACATCTGTTTCAATAAAATCTGCAATAGCTCTTAACTGGGTAGTATTGCCAGCTTCACAAATTATAAAAAAATCGGCAACGGCTTCTGGAATTTTGCGGAGGTCAAGACTTACAATGCGTTCACCTTTTTTCTCCTGTATAGCGTTAATGATTGTTTTGAAGATCTTACTGTTTCTTGTAATACGGACCGTAGTGCTTTTTTTACGGGTATTTAATGCATTTAAATTATTCAAATCTGCTTATATTTTAATTTTTACCCTGCTTTTATGTTTACTGGTTTAAGCAGGATTTTATTATTGTTTTTTTACCGGTAGCTTGTAGCTTGCAAATAATGGCAAAAGTAACACTTCTTTGCCATTTGAATTATAATGGAAACAGAGCCCCTTTTTATCATATTAGATACGGTGGACAGCACCAATAACTATGCCATGGGACAGGTACATGCGGGATTGGCGAAGCATGGAATGTGTTGGTTTACACATGGTCAAACAGCGGGAAAAGGGCAAAGAGGCAAAACCTGGAGTACCGAAAAAGGAAAGAACATAGCCATGAGCCTTATTTTAGAACCGGGTACACTCCAATTAAAAGAGCCATTTCATTTGAGTGCGGCTGTAGCAATGACCTGTTTTGACTTTTTTTTCGGTTACGCAGGCGATGAAACTTCAATTAAATGGCCTAACGATTTGTTTTGGCGTGACAGGAAGGCAGGGGGTATTTTAATTGAAAATGTGCTTCAGGGAAAAAAATGGAAGTGGGCCGTAGTAGGCATTGGTATTAATATTAACCAAACCCGGTTTGATGAACTCTTAATAAACCCCGTCTCGCTGAAACAGATCACAGGAACAGATTTTAATACAGTTCACCTGGCCAGGGAACTATATGATCTGCTAATTAAAAATTTATCGCAACAGAAGTCTGCTGCTAATATACTAAAGCAATACAATGATCACCTCTATAAAAAAAATAAAAAAGTTACCTTAAAAAAAGCCGCAGTAAAATTTGATACGGTAATAAAAGAGGTTTCTGCACAGGGCAAATTAATTACAGTAGATGCTGCTGAACGTGAATTTGATTTTGGAGAAGTGGAATGGGTATTATAGCTCCTCTGCCTTTCTTGCTTCCACTTCAAAACGATTTTGGTAATATCCTCTTTGTAAACTTTCCCAGAGGTATTTTATAATAAATGTAACATAGCCGTGTTCTTTATATTGTTTAATATGGCAAAGCTCATGCTTTACCCATTTTTCATCTTTTAAAAAATCTTCTTTAGTTGTGTTGTGCAGGTGAATTGTTTTGCCTAAAACCATTGCTACAGATCGAGTGCGCAATTTTACAGCTGCTAATTTTGCCAGCCAGGAATTCTCTTTAATAATAAAATCTTTATTGTTCAATTGTTGTCCAGGCATGTAAGATCTCTTCGGTATGTTGTTTACTTTTTGGTTTCACAAATATTTTGCGAATGATCCCTTTTTCATCAATTAAAAATGTGGTGCGATGAAGACCCATATATGTTCTGCCGTACAATTGCTTTTGGCCCCAAACACCGTACTTATCAATAATTTTATGGTCTGCATCGGCAATTAAAGTAAAAGGCAGCTTGTATTTTGCTTCAAACTTTTTATGTTTTTTTTCTTCGTCCGGGCTAACGCCCAGTACTACAAATCCATTCTTTTTTAACAGGCTGAAATTATCCCTCAGATTACAGGCCTGCACAGTACAAGTAGGTGTATCATCTTCCGGATAAAAATACAACACTACCTTTTTGCCTAAATGATCAGCAAGTGAAACCAGGTTGCCATTTTGGTCCTTTGCTTTAAATGCCGGAGCTTTTTTGCCTTCTGTTAATGGGGTCATTCTAATATGTTAAATAGTAAAGAGTGTCAACGGATGAATTTATAAATCTTCTCACTCACATTTCCAACCTGGTCTTCTGCAGTGATTTTCAATTCGTGTTCACCAGTCGAACACATCTCATCAAATTCGTAAATGAACCTGCTCCCTTTATCATTACTGAACCGGAGCCAGTTGCCATCTAAAGTGGCAGTAAATTTTATTTCTTCAGTATTGTCTCTTACAACAAAAGCAATCCGGCTTTGTTTGCTCAGGTTAATGCCTGGTTTAAACCCACTGGGACTAATGCTGGGGGCTATAGTATCTATCATCAATTGAAAACTGCCAAATTCCCGGAAGCTTGCCCTGTACCAACCACTGTCTATTCCATTTTTTACAGGTAATGCTTTTGCATAATCATGCCTGCCATTTGCAAAGCGATGTATAACCATTTTATCGGGCTTTGCAGTTGTCGCTTTCATGGTTACGGGGAAATAACCTTGCACAGGTACGCTGGTATTATGCAGTAAGTGAATGTTAAACCCATTGGTTACGGGTATCTCTTTATATTGAAAATGTATGGAATCATACAGGCTTGCTTCCGGCAGGTAAAAGCTGATGTTACTTGTCTCGAAAATATTTACCTGGCCAGGATAAAAATTTGTGGTCGACCCTATATTTGCCCCGCCACTAAATCCTGCACGCTGTTGTATCTGAAATTGCACAATAGATGTATTGCCATTGGGATCTTTCACTTCCAATTTTATATTATGAATACTATCGTCACTTATATTTATTACACCATCACCGTTGGTAGTTTTATACACACTGTTATTGTACCCGGGTAATTTTGATACATGCTGAATAAAACCCCTGCCTTTGCTTCTGCTGGTATAATCTATGTGTGCATTTAAATAACGGGTTTCTGCATAACTGATACTGTCTATCTGGAACCCCATAATTGGGTTACCATTTTCATACAATGCGGTTTCGTATATGCCGTTTCTGTTTGAAGAGCCGGTGGAACGGTCATAAGCTGTAATACCAAAACTTACTTTTTCGGCATTTGTAATTAATAATGAAGGGCTTGTTACATACACCCCATTCTTTTTTTTAAGTGCGTAGATCTTTGGTGTTTGTTCATACGTACTGATATTGCGGTCGTACACGGCTAACCTGTAAACATCAGGATCAACATCATCAGGTATAGGAAAATTAAATAATAGTGGGTTTAAAGCTTTATCGGTCCTGGTATCCCTTATTTCAAAATGCAGGTGTGGCCCTTGTGAGCCTCCTGTGTTACCACTATAGGCAATGAACATCTCTTTTGTTACTGGAAATAAATTTGCCGGGATATCAATAAAAACAGCCCAGCTTTTTAAACTGTATTGCTGTTGCTTTACATAGGCTTCCAACTCGGGATAAAAATCATTCAGGTGTGCATATAAGGTGGTTAAGCCATTAGGATGATTTATATAAATGGCCCTGCCAAAGCCCCAGGGCTCAATTTTTACTTTGGCAATATAGCCTTCAGCCGCAGCAAGAATTCTTTTATTTTGAGCCTGGTCTGTACGGCAATCAAGCCCCATATGGTAATGATTAGGCCTTAACTCACCAAAATTTGCAGCTAACGACCTGACAGCATCAACCGGGTAAGCAAAATAATCTTGTGGATAGTTTTTAGGTAAAAAAAATTGAGCTGTACAAACATTTACCAGTAACACTGTAAAAATTAAAAAAAAGGATCTTAATAGGTAGTTGAGCATTATATTAAAGAAAGAGTATTTAGCTTTATGTAAAAGAATATAAAATTACATCTAATAAAGCAACCCTTAGTTACCAAAAACAACTTTTATGCCACGACTATTATTATTTTGCATACTTGCCATTTCTCTTCAAAGCTCCTTTGCTCAGAACACAGATTGTAAAGTATTACTTGATTCTTTAAAAGGAACTTATGCCGGTGATTGTAAGAATGGCAAAGCAGACGGGCAGGGCAAAGCAATTGGTATAAACAGTTATGATGGTGAGTTTAAAAACGGGTTGCCAGAAGGGAAAGGTAAATATACCTGGAGTAATGGCAATTATTATTATGGAAGCTGGAAGAAAGGATTGAAAGATGGCTATGGCGAGTTGCACACTTTTAAAAACACTGTAGAAACAAGTACCACCGGTTATTGGAAAAAAGGAAACTTCAGGGGAGAATACGAATTTCCTTATGTGATTACCAATGTAACCCCCGAGATAGGCAGGGTTCAAATTGACCGTATGAGCGATAATGAATTTACTTTATCTATAACAGTAGAAAACTTAAGCAGCAATACGTCTTTGAGACAAAATTCTTTTCAAACAAGTAGTGTAATGACAGCTCACCAGGTAACCAGGGGCTCATATGTGAGCAAGTTTTCTTCAGCCTTACCAAATAAAGAGATCACTGTTTTCCGGGGGATTATTTTTCCATTTCGCTGCACATTTAATTTTGGGCAATCAATGATTGAAATAGAGTTTTTTGAAAAAGGCGCATGGAATGTATTTGTTCCCATTAACAAATAGCAAGCAAAAATTTCCTAAAAATAATTACCCGTATATTTTTATACGGGTTTTTTATTTACAGCAATTACAAGTACTTTTGCACGCCACAACACCGGCAATACTACTATGCCAAAAGACAATTCAATACAATCAGTTTTAATTATAGGTTCCGGCCCCATTGTTATTGGCCAGGCATGTGAATTTGATTATTCAGGTACCCAGGCTGCACGTTCATTAAGGGAAGAAGGTATCAAGGTTATTCTTATTAACAGTAACCCGGCTACCATTATGACGGACCCGATGATGGCCGACAGGGTTTACCTTTTACCGCTTACCGTTGAAAGTATTGAGCACATACTGGAAGAAAATAAAATTGATGCAGTATTGCCGACCATGGGCGGACAAACAGCGCTCAACCTGTGTAAAGAAGTTGATGAGCTGGGCATTTGGGAAAGTAATGGAGTAAGGTTAATAGGTGTAGATATAAAAGCTATTGATAAAGCAGAGGACAGGGAAAAATTCCGGCTGTGGATGATCGAGATGGGCATACCGGTTTGCCAGGCAAAAATTGCCAACTCATTTTTAGAGGGAAAAGAATTTGCACAGGAAATTGGATTTCCATTGGTGCTGCGGCCATCTTTTACATTAGGTGGCAGCGGTGGCAGCATTGTTTTTAATAAAGGAGAGCTGGATGAAGCTTTGAACACGGCTTTAATTGCAAGCCCCATACATGAAGTGCTGGTAGAAAAAGCGGTGCTTGGCTGGAAAGAATTTGAACTGGAATTATTGAGGGATAATGCCGATAATGTGGTTATCATCTGCGGTGTTGAAAATTTTGATCCCATGGGTGTGCATACCGGTGATTCTATAACTGTTGCGCCGGTAATGACTTTAAGCGATACAGCTTACCAGCTGATGCGTAATACCGCTATCAGCATGATGCGTAATTTGGGAAATTTTGCAGGAGGTTGTAATGTGCAGTTTGCCCTCAACCCACAAACCGAAGAAATTATTGTTGTGGAAATTAATCCAAGGGTGAGCCGTTCTTCTGCATTAGCCAGTAAAGCCACCGGTTACCCAATCGCTAAAATTGCTGCAAAATTGGCCATTGGTTATAATCTTGATGAACTTAAAAATCAAATCACTCAATCAACATCAGCTTATTTTGAACCGGCACTTGACTATGTTATTGTAAAAATACCACGATGGAATTTTGATAAATTTAAAGGAGCAAAAGACACTTTAGGATTTCAGATGAAAAGTGTTGGCGAAGTAATGGGCATTGGCAGAAGCTTCGCCGAGGCGGTTCAGAAAGCCTGTCAGAGTTTAGAGAATGAGGCTGTTGGATTAGGATACTATGGCAAAAGCTTAATGCATGCAGATGAACTGATTGAGTACATCAAAATTCCGAAGTGGGACAGGATATTTAGAATTAAAGATGCATTGATGGCGGGTGCCAGCATTAAGCGTATCTGCGAAAGCACAAAAATTGACCGTTGGTTTATTTACCAGATTCAGAAGATATGCGATTGTGAAAAACAAATTGCACAATACGATTTAAAAACTTTGCCGGATGATGTTTTAAAGGAAGCTAAGTTTTTGGGCTTTAGTGATGAGCAGATCGTTCGCATTATGAAAGAAGAAGATGCCGAGATAATTTATGAGAGAAGAAAGGCGATGGGGCTTACCCGTGTGTTTAAAATGGTTGATACCTGCAGTGCTGAATTTGAAGCAAAGACACCATACTTCTATTCAACTTTTGAGAACCAGCCTGCCAATAAAAGCAAACTGATAAGTAATGAAAGTATCACTACTGAAAAAAAGAAAATAATTGTACTGGGCAGTGGTCCCAACAGGATTGGCCAGGGTATTGAGTTTGATTACTGCTGTGTACATGGGTTGCTTGCTATTAAGGAAGCAGGCTACGAAGCCATTATGGTAAATTGTAATCCTGAAACAGTATCTACCGATTTTGATATTGCCGACAAATTGTATTTTGAACCAGTGTTCTGGGAACATCTTTGGGAAATTGTAGAATATGAAAAACCTTATGGCGTAATTGTGCAGCTTGGCGGACAAACCGCATTAAAACTTGCCAAACGTTTACATGAAAAGGGAATTAAAATAATCGGTTCATCTTTCGACAGTATGGATATTGCCGAGGACCGTGGAAGGTTCAGCGATATGCTGAAGGAATTGGAGATACCTTATCCAAATTACGGCACTGCTTATAATACAGATGAAGCGATTGAAGTTGCAAAGCAGGTTGGATATCCTGTGTTGATCAGGCCAAGTTATGTTTTGGGTGGCCAGCGCATGCGTATTGTAATTAATGATGAAGACCTGGAAAAAGGTGTGCTGAGTTTAATAAAACATTTACCCGGCAATAAAATTTTAATTGATCATTTTTTAGATCGTTGCCAGGAAGCAGAAATTGATGCCATTTTCGACGGCGATGATTTTCATGTGATGGGTGTAATGGAGCATATTGAGCCCGCCGGTATTCATAGCGGTGATAGCAATGCGGTGTTGCCACAGTTCAATCTTTCTCCATTGATAGTACATACCATGGAAGAGTATGCTGAAAAAATTGCAAGAGCACTAAAAATAAAAGGGCTTATCAATATACAGTTTGCCATTAAGGATGGGAATGTATATGTGATAGAAGCCAACCCGAGAGCCAGCCGCACCACACCATTCATTGCCAAAGCTTATCAAATACCTTATTTGAATATTGCTACAAAGATTATGATGGATGTAAACAAGCTTAAAGATTTTACTTTTGAGAAAAAACTTACCGGTTTTGCTATTAAAGAACCGGTTTTCTCTTTTAATAAATTTCCTGGTGTAAATAAAGAGCTAGGGCCGGAGATGAAGAGTACCGGTGAAGCAATACGCTTTATCAAAGATCTGAAAGACCCTTACTTCAGGCAATTGTATAAGGAAAGGAGTATGCATCTGAGTAAATAAAAATCTGCAATTCAAATTTTAAGATTAAGATTATAAAATGTATTTTTTCTCCCCATTACTATTTTGTAATGTTGTTTAATAGAAGTAATACCCTACTTTTTAATTTCACCCTATCAAAACAACCCTATTATGCCAATCCGTAGTTTTAGATTTTCTGCATTCAAAAATTTTGTACTTTTTTCCTTCTTTTTGCTTTTAATATTCCAGTCTTGTAAAAAAATAGACATTTCCGAAAGTGTTTTATCAACAGATATAAAACCTGTTTCTACAATTGAGCAATCGAAAGATTTTTTTACTATTTCTGAAAAAGCGCCTGATCCAGCAAAAACCATTGCAAAAGAAATGCAGGGCCAATTCAAAGAAAAAGACATCCAGGATTTTATAAACTGGCATGGGTTATTATTATGGAGTAGAGTAATCAAATTTGAACAAGCCAAAAATGGCACTGTTACCTACGCAATACCAAGCCAAAAGAATGGCGTAATAACCGGATATATTGCAGCTACTATTGATAAAGGCAATGCCATTAAATTTGAAATGCACAGGAAAAGTGCGATAGAAGCGAAAAAGACCGAATATAGTTATGCCGGCATTAATGTTTATAAAAGTAAACTCATACTAGATATTTTTTCTAATACTTTAAAAATTGTATCACCACAACAAAATAACCTGGGAGAGTTATATTGCTGGTATACTTGGGTTGAGCAAACTACATTCCAAGGTACTAGTTCAGGCAGCAATAAAATAATAACTACTCAAAGTGTAATTATACCGGGTGGATACTGGGTAACACATTGTACGTATTCTGGCGGCGGTGGCACTGGTGGCGATCCTGGAGGAGGAGGGACTGGTGGAAATACAAATTGTGGCGGCGGCGGCGGTGGTGGTACTCAAACTTTCGCTAATATTTGGTGGGGTAATGAATCTTCATCATTAACACCATGTGAGCTGGTCGAAACTATAAACAGGTTATCTATCAGCTTAGGCCTAAGCACAGGACAAATACAATGGCTGTTAACACAGCCAGAGAGAGTAGTAGAATTAGACAGGTTTGTAGGCGGCGGTGGAGACCAGCAAGCTAATCAAATTGCCAAAGACCATCTGGAAAAAATGATGGCCGATAACCAATATTTAACCTTTGTTGTAAATCATGCTCAAACTGGCGACCCTTTAAAAATGTGGTGGGAGGATGATGTGTGGTTACAATACATTAATTACATAATGAATGAAAATATCTTTAATTTTTACATGGATGCTACAACGGTTAAGAACCCGAGGCCAATTGAATTTGCTGATAAATGCGCTGGAGTTCCATCTATGATTCAAGTCTCAGCAAGTGATAAAAAGGAGAGAGTAGGATATATTACTTTGGATGGGCAATTTATATATTCTCCACATTCCGGAACTAGCGGAGATGTGGAAGTAGGAATTCGAATCAGGAATGGACAGGCATACTATAATTATAAAATGAATTTAGGAGCTCCTACACGAAATTACTTTGGTATGATTGTAGATAATGAAATTCAGGAATATTTGATTCCCGTTAGGACTGCTATACATACACATATTCCAGATTTTGGGAATAACGGCGCCGCTATTACTATTACTAATTCCATCAAAAGTGATGATGATAAAAAAGTCGCAGATCTTATACAACGAAATCTTTCAGGGTTTAACTTATATGTAGTAGAAGTAAAAGACAATGGGAAATATTTGGTTGCTGACTTTGCTTTTAATGTGCCAGATTATACTATAGTAGGAGATGATTTGATATTACCTAATCCTGATGTTTGTAACTTGTTAAATTAATTTTATGAAAGTTATCCTTAGTATATTTTTATTTTTTTTCTCAGCAAATTCAATGGGGCAGCTGTCTTATTATGCTTCCATTGAAAAAAGCAATGATACATTGGCTGATTTGCGCTACTTTAAAAATTTAGATAATTCTGTTAAGGAAAAACTCGACTCTTTTATTGTATTTATAAAGTCGAAAAAAAAGGCCTATAAAGAAAATAAAGGGTTTATTGAATTTAGTTTGTATAAAAGTTCTGCCGGAAAAATTCAGGCTGATATTTCGGTTAATTCTATATATGCTGCATACAGAATGTTTGCTTTCAAAAAAAATAATTTTGGAAATGTTTTTGCCTTTTCATTTTATAAATCAAATCTTGTACTCTTTACCTTACCTTATTCAAAACACGGAATTAAGGAGGCATTTGGCCCGCTTTTGCACGATTTAATGTATGCCGAACTTTCGGCTGGGGTGAAACAAGAAATTGATAAAAAGGTAGAGGATTTTCAAATTGAGTCAAATGGGCTATTAAGAAGATATTATTTGAAATAGGAGGAAAAGTAATACTCTCCGAATTGTTTTAAAATAAAAATGCTTTTGATTTTAAAAAAGGTTTTTCTATTTTGTTACATGTCCCGCCCTTATATAATACCCCTTTGGAAAAAAGCACCATTCATCCGGCTGCTCTTCCCGCTTATTGCAGGCATTATGCTGCAATGGTATCTTCAAATTCCTATAATAGACATCATAGTAGCTTTAGTTTCTTTCAGCCTTGCTTTCGTTTTATTTTTAGTGTTACCTATTGCTTTCCGCTTTAAAATAAAGGCATTGCAAGGCGTAATAGTTCAATTGCTTTTTGTAGCATTGGGATCATTGCTTACCTGGCAAAAAGATATCCGGCATAACAATGATTGGTATGGAAACCATTACCAGGATGGCAGTTATTTAATTGTTCGTATTGATGAGCCGCTGGTAGAAAAAAACAAATCCTTTAAAGCAGATGGTTATGTTGAATCTGTACGGATGACTGACAAACCTGTTTCTGTTAAAGGCAAATTGCTTTTATATTTTTCTAAGGACAGCATACCGCCCGGATTAAAATATGGCGACAGGATCATTATTAACAAAACACTTCAGCCCATAAAAAATTCAGGGAACCCAGGTGCTTTTAATTATCAACGCTATGCAGGTTTCCAGGGTATTTTTCACAATGTTTATTTAAAAGCTAACAACTGGAAGGTATTTCAATCACCAACAGCAATGCCAACAAACCGTTTCAGGCAATTCATTTATGATGCCAGGGAATATATATTGCGGGCACTGCAGGATAATATCCATACCGGTAAAGATGAATTGAGTATTGCACAGGCCTTGTTGATCGGTTATACTAACGATCTTGATAAAGACCTGGTACAGGCATACAGTAATACAGGCGTTGTGCATATCATTGCGATATCAGGCATGCACCTTGCATTGATCTATGTGTTACTGGTTTGGATATTTGCAAGAATACCTTTTCTTAAAAGATCTAAACTGCTGCAGTTGATCCTTATATTGAGCTGCCTTTGGCTGTTCTCTATCCTTACCGGTGCCTCCCCATCTGTATTGCGGGCTGCTGTTATGTTTTCCTGTATTGCCATCGGCAAAAATTTAAAGAAACAGGTGTCTATATATACTTCACTGGCAGCATCAGCCTTCTTACTGCTTTGTTATAACCCTTATTATTTATGGGCTGTTGGCTTCCAGTTATCTTACCTTGCTGTATTGGGCATCGTAATTTTTCAAAAGCCTATTTATAATTGCTTTTACATAAAAAACAGGCAGGCTGATAAAGTATGGAAGCTTATTTCCGTATCTACCGCAGCACAGTTGCTTACTTTTCCGGTTTGTATTTATTATTTTCACCAGTTCCCTAATTTGTTTTTAATATCAAACATCATTGCTGTACCGCTTTCTGCAGTTATCCTGTATGCAGCAATAGCATTGGCAACATTTTCATGGATTCCCATTCTGGGCCTTTATCTTGGTAAAATAGTTGGCGCCATCACCTGGGTCATGAATAAATTTATTCTTTGGATCAATGAATTGCCTTTTGCAGTTTGGGATAAGATACCCGCTACTGTTTTATCTACTTGGTTGCTGTATGCAGTAATTATAGGTTTTAGTACCTGGCTTATTCAGCGTAATAAGCAATATTTTAAAATTAGTGTAGTTGCATTACTGGCATTTGCAATGTTACAGATTTTTTATAAGTGGCAAACCGCTACACAAACGAAGCTAATTGTTTATAATGTACCTCGTCAACAGGCTATAGATCTTGTAAGGGGCAACTTATATCAATTTATAGGTGATAGCATTTTATTAGAGGACGGTTTATTGCAAAATTTTCATTTAAAGCCAGGTCGTATATCCCAACAGCTTTTAACGAGAAAAGATAGCCTTACCCAGGTTTCTAACTATAACTTGTTTTACTTGTTTCATAATAAAAAAATATTAATAATAGACAGGCCGGTCAATATTAACGGCCCAAAACAAAAAATTGCGATTGACATAGTGGTAATATCCAATAATCCTCCGCTGGATATAGTACAATTAACAAAAGTTTTCAGCTGTAAGCTAATAGTATTTGATGCTTCAAATCCTATATGGAAAATAAGAAAATGGCAACAAACCTGTAAAGTGTTAAACCAATTAACTTATTCGGTTCCGGAAAATGGGGCCTATATCTATAATATTGGCATATAACTTGCGTTAGCATTGTTGAATACCACTTATTAACTGGAGCAATATTCCTTCGTTATACTTTTAAATTCATAAAATGACCCTTTTTAGGCAGTTGATTTTATTATTATGTATATGTAGCAGTAGTGCTATGTTAGCTGCCATTGATAATACTAAATTAAACAATCGTTTAACTTATACTATTCAGCCACCTGCATCAGATACTGTAATTATCCGGTTTGACTATAAGCAATCTGCCCTATTTCACCAGTTTACTTTTGATGTATTGGATAGTATCATCCGGATCATGCAGAAAGATACAGCTGTAAAACTATCTATTGATGGCTATGCATATAAAGATGAAGGAACAGATACCATTTGTTATTATTTATCCCTCAACAGAGCATTGTTTATACAAACATATATTTTTGGAAGAGGCATTGATAGCTCTAAAATAACTTCTTTAACTGCCCATGGAAAAAGGCATCCAAGATTCACTACTAAAGATAGAGATGGTTTTTTTGTTAACTGCAGGGCTGAATTAAGAGTGATATACCCTCCACGCCCTATAAATACAGATGAACTGGACAGAGACGAAGATGGAATTGTTGATGTGAAGGATAAATGTCCGGATGTTTTCGGATATAGAGATAACCAGGGTTGCCCCGGAGAAAATTTAATTATAGTTCCTTTTCCTGTTGAAGAATCGGCTTTATATGCAATGACCTATAAAGTACTTGATAGTGTTGTTTTAATTCTAAAAGAAAATCCTGCACTTACTATTACAATAGCCGGGCATGCTGTTAGGGCAGAAGCAGCGTATTCTGTTTGTGAACAGCTTGCTAAAGAAAGAGCAGAAATAGTACGACGATACCTGCTTTCCCGTCATATAACTCCTGAAAGGATACTGGATGTAAAAAGCTATGGTATCTCAAGACCACTTAATGCCAGTAAAACTCCCCTGGATGTTATTAAAAATGCCCGGGCAGAAATAACTTTGATCAGTAAATTATAACTGGGCACTCCTTAAGATAAAAATAATCTGCTGTACTTTATTTACCTCCATAAGCTAAAGCTAAAATCTGTAAATTTGCGCCTTAATTAAATCTTTTCAGCCGTTATTCTTAACGCAGTCATTTTTAATCAATGCAGATGCAAAAAAAAATACAGTCAGCCCTTATTTCAGTTTTCTATAAAGATGGCCTTGAAAATATTGTAAAGGAACTTCATCAACTGGGTATAACTATTTATTCAACCGGCGGCACACAAAAATTTATCGACGACCTGGGAGTTTCCTGCGTTTCGGTGGAATCATTAACAACCTATCCATCTATTTTAGGTGGAAGGGTAAAAACCCTGCACCCGGCTGTTTTTGGAGGAATATTAGGGAAGCGTGATGACCAGCAGCACCGGGATGAAATGAAACAATTCCATATTCCCGAAATAGACCTGGTGATCGTAGATTTATACCCTTTTGAAGAAACAGTTGCTTCAACACAGGATGAGAAAACAATAATTGAGAAGATAGATATTGGCGGGCCTTCGATGATACGTGCTGCAGCAAAGAATTTTAAGGATGTTGTGGTAGTGGCTGCAAAAAAAGATTATGCAGAACTGGAAGCACTGCTTAAAGATCAACAAGGGCACACAACTTTAGTGCAGCGAAAAGCATTTGCAGCAAAGGCCTTTGAAGTAGTGGCGCATTATGATGTAGCTATTGCAAAATATTTTAATCATTCAGAGTCGCTATATTTCCTTGAATCGGTTACCAATCCAAAAGCCATGCGTTATGGCGAAAATCCGCACCAGCCAGCTGTGTTTTATGGTGATCTAAATAAGCTTTTTGATCAGTTGAACGGAAAAGAACTCTCTTACAATAACCTGGTAGATGTTGATGCGGCTATACAACTGATAAAAGAGTTTAACGAAACAACATTTGCCATAATCAAGCATACCAATGTGTGTGGAGTTGCACAAAAGTCCACTGTAAAAGATTCATGGGATACAGCATTAGCAGCCGACCCTGAAAGCGCATTTGGCGGTGTACTGATTAGTAATGGAACAATTGACGAAGTAACAGCCAATGCTATCAATGAGATATTTTTTGAAGTATTGATAGCACCGGCTTTTAATGAAGAGGCACTGGCTATATTGCGATCAAAGAAAAACAGGATACTATTACAAATAAAACTACACGATGCAAATAAAGAACAATATAGATCTGTACTTAACGGCGTATTAGTACAGGATGTTGATACTGGCAACTATATAGAATGGAAAGAAGAAGGGGGAAGAGAAACAACAGCATCTGAAAAAGAAGACCTGATATTTGCTAATATCATCTGCAAGCATTTAAAAAGTAATGCCATCGCACTGGTTAAAAATAAACAGTTGCTGGGCAAAGGTTGCGGACAAACAAGCCGTATTGATGCCCTGCGTCAATCTATTAAAAAAGCAAAGCAGTTTAATTTTGATCTTACTGAAGCAACATTGGCCAGTGATGCTTTTTTCCCTTTTGATGATTGTGTAAAAATTGCTCATGAAGCAGGTATAGGGTCATTTATACAGCCGGGCGGTTCTATACGTGACAAGGATTCAATTGCTTATTGTAAAGAAAATAATCTGGCAATGGTAATTACGGGCCTCCGGCATTTTAAACATTAATACCCATGATAAACAGCAAACACTTACCCAAAGGTAAAGTTGGTGGCTACATTGCCCTGAGTATTACCTGCGTGGTATGGGGTACTACCTGGGTTGCAAGTAAAATTGGTATTGCCGATATTCCTGCACTGCAAATGGCATCTATACGACAATTTCTTGCTGGTATCTGTTTTGTTGGTTTTTTTATGGTTTACAAAAAATTGCCTTTTCCAAATAAGCAGCAAATTGGTAACCTGTTTGTAATGGCGCTGCTCATGTTTGTTTTTGCAAACGGGCTTAGTACCTGGAGTTTAAAATATATTCCTACGGGCTTAAGTGCATTAGTTGGTGCACTGTATCCTTTAAGTGTTGTGATCATTGAAATGGTTTTTTTTAAAAGAAGAAATGTAACCATGCTCACTTTTATTGGTTTACTTTTAGGATTAACAGGTATTGGTATTGTGTTTTATGAAACAGCATTTCATCACCAGCCGGGCGGTTTTTTATTTGGCGTTACCTTATCAGTGGTTGCTATGTTAAGCTGGAGTGTAGGCACATTGATATTAACCCGCAGTGCAATAAAGATGAATCCTTATTATGCCGTGGGCTGGCAGATGTTGATAAGCTCCGTGCTGTTATATATTTTTGCAGCAGCCAGCGGCCAGACGATTCCGATAGAGTCCATTACGGCACACGCATGGTGGGTGATTCTATACCTAGTTTTAGCAGGGTCTATATTAAGTTTTGTTGCTTTTATTTATTCCATGAAAAGATTACCCATTGCTGTTGCTTCCATGTATGCCTATATAAACCCTTTAGTGGCGATAATAGTAGCCGCCATTGTATTAAACGAAAAACTTACCATGTATATTTTGTGGGGTTCTATCGTTACGTTGTCAGGTGTGTTCCTGGTTAATTACAGTATCAGGCGCAGCCAGCAAAAGATCATTGCTGAACCTGAGTCATAAACTCGCTGTACATCTCCTTCCATCCTTCAAATTCTCTGGATGTTCCTAAAAAATTATTGTGCCAGATGCTGATCATCGTACCGTTCACTGCTTTACAAACATCCAGGTAATGCTGCAACTCATCCTGTGTTTGCAACGTGTTTTGTCTTTGTTCATAAAATGAATTGGCATCCATAAAACAAAAAGGGTGAATACGTAAACCGGTTTGCATTTCCTTTTCAAGATCATACCAATAAAAAGAAGAAGCAACCGATGCCCTGAAGCCATTGACACTGCCATAACCCATAGAATATTCCTCCGTAAAGCCAGCTGCACTTAATCTTTGGTATCCCTCCGGCAAATTAAACCTGATATAATGTTGTCTTGACATGGTTACTCCATGATTGCACATAGCTTCCAGCTGCTCCCGTTCTTTTTTTAGTAAAGATTTGTTATCACCACTTTGCCACGAAGGATGTAAACCGACCCTGTATTTTTTTGCGTGCTGATTGATAAGCTTCCACATAGCATCTGTATAAGGCAAAATATTTTTATCGTACCGGCTGTTCTCCTCTGCTACTAAAAAAAAGTATAGCGGTTTCAGATCATATTGCTCATGCAATTTATCCAACCAGTCATAGCAATCAAACGGGTCCTTAACTGCACCTCTTAAAACCCTGAGCCGTTCTGTACCAGGCGATTTTAAAAAACCACCCATATTTCTCAAAAAACCTTTGTGTTTATAGGAATAAGCGATATCAATATCATAGGTAGGAATATAGTTGAAAGCTGAAAGCTGAAAGTTGAAAGTGTCAAACTTATTTTTTAATTTTTCAGCCAGATCATTCACCCAGGTATTAACTAATGGTAAATGCAAAAATCCTTCCCGCTGGGCCAGTGAATTTTCATAATCATACCTTCCATACATATCTTTTTCATGCGGCAGGTATTCTTCGTAACGGCTAAGCAGATAGAAAGCCGCAGCAAAGATATCGAAGGGAAAATCACAGTGATCCGTCTTAAAAAAAGCCTTATAGCCATTTGCTGTAAAACAATTAATGGATTGATCCTTTATATTTTGCTCAAACAACAGGTTGTGATTTAGGAGATAAAATTCATCTGCACAAATAGGGGCATTATTATAATTGATCTTTGCACCTGTGTGGTTTTTAAAAGCTTGCGAATCGATGGTAAGTTTAAAATCAATACCCATCAGCTCTTTAAAGATAAAAGAACAGACGTACTGTAATCTTGAAGTGCTAATATGTGAATAGATCAGTATCATTTTCAGCACAAAATAAATAAGTCCTGTGATAGCAGGACCATTTTTACTTTTGATTTTTTAATTCTTATACCTTTCTTTCCATTGCTGGTTAAAGGTTTTCTGGCTAAAGTTAAGGTCGCTTCGATTTTGGTTCCATCCTTTGAACATGCCGTTAACCACTTTGTTCTTTAAGCCGCCACTACCAATATTCATAAAGCCTCGTTTTAAACTTGCAAGGCGCCAAACCTTCCAGGCCATTTTTTCAGTGAAAGAAACAAAACCTTCTTCCACCGATTCATGCCTGTTCTCCAGCAGCAACTCATGTAAATTTATTTTTACTGCACATACTTCGGTGCAATTACCGCAAAGAGATGAAGCGTAGCTTAAATGCTTGAATTCATTCATGCCTTGCAGGTGTGGTGTAATAACACTGCCAATTGGGCCACTGTACGTAGCACCATAAGCATGGCCACCAATGTTTTTATAAATAGGACATGCATTGAGGCATGCACCGCATCTTATGCAATACAGGCTTTCCCTTTGTTTTGGATTTTGTAAAATATTGGTGCGACCATTATCCAATAAAATAACATACATCTCCTCCGGTCCGTCAGTTTCATTTTCCTGGCGTGGGCCGGTTACTATCGTATTATAAACCGTGATTTTTTGCCCGGTCCCAAAAGTAGAAAGCAGCGGCCAGAACAATCCCAGGTCTGTTAAAGAAGGAATCATTTTTTCTATACCAACAATTACAATATGTGTTTTTGGAAAAGCACAACTTAACCGGGCATTACCTTCGTTTTCCGTTACGGCAATGGCCCCAATATCGCTGATGATGAAATTTGCACCGGTAACACCCACTTCGGCCTGCACATATTTTTCACGTAAAATATTACGGGCAACAAGAGTTAATTCTGCCGGGGTCAAATTAATATTCGTGCCCAGTTTTTTATTGAACAGTTTGGCAACATCTTCCTTGCTTTTATGCATGGCTGGCGTTACAATATGGTAAGGTGCTTCTCCATCCAGTTGCTGGATATATTCCCCAAGGTCAGTTTCTATACTCTCGATCCCATTTTTCTCCAGTGCATCGTTCAGGTGAATTTCTTCTGTTACCATACTCTTACTCTTCACCAATGACTTACAATTCTTTTCTATGCAAATTTTTAAAATTTCTTCTATAGCCTGTTCACTGTTCTCTGCCCAGATAACTTTACCACCACGCTTTGTAAAATTCATTTCAAATTCTTCCAGTTTTTGATCAAGGGTTTCTATGGCACGCCATTTAAGGTTCTTAGCTCTTTCCCTGGCCAGGTGTACATCGGCAAATTGTTCTTTGCCCTTGGGTACCGATGCATTGTATTTGCCAATATTAAAATTGATCTTACGGCGATGCTCAAGATCCGCAGCTTTTATAGTGCTTTTGGCAATAAAGGTTTGTGATTGTTCTGACATGTATATTTATTTAATTACGCCCAGCTCTTTACCAATCTTAGTAAATGCTTCAATCGCTTTATCCAAATGCCGTTGATTATGTGCAGCACTTAATTGTACCCTGATCCTTGCCTGGCCTTTAGCAACTACGGGGAAGAAAAATCCAATAACATAAATTCCTTCCTCCAATAATTTAGCGGCAAAGTTTTGTGCAAGCACTGCATCGTATAGCATAATTGGAACAATAGGATGATCGCCGGGCTTAATATCAAAACCAGCTTCGGTCATTTTTGTTCTGAAATAGTTGGTATTGGTTTCTAACTGGTCTCTTAGTTCGGTTGTTTCGCTGAGCATATCTAAAACTGCAATGCTTGCACCCACGATACTTGGTGCTACGGTATTGCTGAACAAATATGGGCGGCTACGCTGGCGCAACATTTCAATGATCTCTTTTCGTCCGCTGGTAAAACCACCGCTTGCACCCCCAAGTGCTTTGCCTAAAGTGCCGGTAATAATATCAATGCGGCCCATTACATTACGGTATTCATGCGTACCTCTTCCTGTCTTTCCTAAAAAGCCGCTGCTATGGCATTCGTCTATCATAACAATCGCATCATATTTATCTGCCAGGTTACATATCTTATCTAATTGTGCAATAGTTCCATCCATACTGAAGCTACCATCGGTTACAATGATGCGGCTCCTGAGATCTGCTGATTCTTTTAGCTTCACTTCCAGGTCGGCCATATTATTATGTTCGTAGCGGTAGCGCTGTGCCTTACACAGGCGAACCCCATCAATTATTGAAGCATGATTGAGTGTATCGGAAATAATTGCGTCTTCTTCTCCAAACAATGGCTCAAAAACACCGCCATTGGCATCAAAAGCCGCAGCATATAAAATGGTATCTTCTGTACCCAGAAAATCAGCCAGTTTTTTTTCCAGCTCCTTGTGAATATCCTGTGTGCCGCATATAAAACGTACACTGCTCATACCATAGCCACGTATATCTATGTATTTTTTTGCTGCGGCCACTATTTTGGGATGAGAAGAAAGGCCCAGGTAATTGTTTGCACAAAAATTAAGTACCGTCTTGCCGTTCACAATGATCTCTGCACCCTGTTCACTGCTGATTATGCGTTCTTTTTTAGACAGTCCCGCCGTTTCTATCTCCTTCAGCTCGTTGCTGATGCGGCTTACGAAGCGCTCATTCATATGCAAAAGTTTAGGAAACAAATTTAAGCTAAAATGACCTATTGGGATATGCTAATATCTATACTTCAATGTAATCTATGATTCGGCAGGAGATTTTAACTTTTTTCCTTTCTCCTGTAACTTTTTATTCTCCATCTTCGTATTATAAGCAAAACAACCTTATTGAGGTAACTTTAACTACCCAAAACTTGTATGACGGAGAGAGAATATAATGAATGCGTAAACCTGTATGCAGACAATGTGTACCGCTTTATCCTCAAAAATTTGAGGCATAATGAGGACGCTAAGGATGTGGTGCAGGGAGCTTTTGAAAAACTCTGGATAAACAAGGATAAGGTAGAAAATGAGCGTTGCAAAAGTTACCTGTTTACTATTGCTTACAACCAAATGATAGATCACGTAAGAAAGAACAAGCGGGTGGTGCTGAGTGAGGATTTTTCTGAAAATGCCAAAGGTTCAAGTGCTCAAAGGCATGATCCCAAAAGAATTTTAAACGAGGCCCTTGCCCGGTTAACGGAAAAGCAACGCAGCCTGGTTCTTTTAAAAGATTATGAGGGCTATAGCTATGAAGAGATTGGACAAATAACCGGGCTTAATGAAAGCCAGGTAAAAGTTTATTTACACCGTGCAAGGTTACAATTGAGAGAATATATCGTAAGCCCCGAAAACGTTATTTAAAACCCCCTCCGCCCCCTGAAGGGGGAACTGAGGAACATTATTATTAAAGGCGAATGCAAATTAACAGACATAATTACGAAGAGTTTTTTTTACTGTATGTAGATAAGGAATTATCTGCAGCAGACAGGAAAGCTGTTGATGTATTTGTGCAGCAGAATCCGGATCTGCAAATTGAACTTGTTCTATTACAGCAAACCGTATTAAAGGCAGATGATATTGTTTTGAATAAAAAAGATTGGCTGTATATGGAAGAAGATATAACTGCTTTGCAGGAAGATCTTTTATTATATACCGATAATGAATTATCCCCCGCTGATAAAAGCGCTATGGAAATTTTACTGGCAACTGATAAAACAGCCGGGGCAGAATTGAAAATACTGGAGCAGATAAAATTTAAGCCTGATACCAGCGTTGTTTTCCCAGATAAACAATCTTTATATAGAAAAGAAAAAGGCCGGGTGGTTGGCATTATCTGGGGGCGGGTTGCGGCAGCAGCTGTATTGGTTGGCATCAGCCTTTGGACAGCTGTTTCAGTTTATCAAAATAATTTTAAAACCACAACAAGCCCCCAGGAATTAGCAAAACAGAATAATACAGATTCTCAACAAACAAAAAAAGGCTTACCTGTAAACAGTACAGCGGTAATTCCAGTTCCTGGTAACAGCCCAATAACAGCAAATAGTGCAACTACTTCCAGTAAAAGTATAAATACAGAGAAGAATAATAAAAAGATCAACAGTAATTCAACAGAATTATTACCAGGGAACGTGGCAGTACAAAAAAATAATGCTAAGCAACCAGGCAATAACCTGCCTGATCCTTCTTTTGAAAAGATTAACAACAAAGAAAGTAACGAAAAAGTTATTGCCGACGTAATACCTTCAAACAATAACAACAGCAGGGTTTCCGGAAACAATGTTGTAGTTAAAAACCTGCAGAATGAGAACACAATGAATACCCTTGTAAATAATAACAGTAAACCTGATCAGGCTGTTGCAATTGTCCAGGCATCAAATAATAAGACTGTTGAAGAAGACAACAATAGCAGGTATATGAACCTGGATGATGATAAGGAAAAACGAACAACACTTGGCGGCCTTATACGCAAAGCGAAAAGGGTTGTAGGCCGAACTACCAACATTAACACCGGCGAAGGAATTAAAATAGCCGGGTTTGAAATCGCATTAAAATAATCACTTAAAATTGAAACAGATGAAAAAGCTAATTCTACTTTTAGCCATGGCAATTGTTTGCCTTAATGTATCGGCACAGGAAGTGCCGGAGAAAAAAAATGAAGATAAAGATACCATTAGGGTTGGCGGTATCATCATTATCAAAAAAGGGAAAGACAAGAATGATAAAGATGTGCAAATAAACATAGGAACGGATAACACTAAAAAGAAAAGATCAAATGTAACTACCAATTGGTGGATAGTTGACCTGGGGTTTGCCAACTACAGCGACAAAACAAATTATGCCAATGCAGGTTCTTACCTGGTGAACAGGCCGGGCTACCCCGCTTTGGATAAAAATGATTTTAAACTGCGGGCAGGTAAAAGCATAAATGTAAACATCTGGGTTTTTATGCAGCGTGTTAACTTGATAAAACATTATGTAAATCTGAAATATGGATTTGGTGTGGAATTGAATAATTACCGTTACAAATCCGCAATAAGTTATAACGAAGATGGAAAGGTTCCTTACACAACCAATACACAAACCAATGCGCCATTTATTTTCAGGGATTCCATATCCTTTACAAAAAATAAACTGGCTGCTGATTATGCCACTGTTCCGGTAATGCTCAATTTTGTTTCCAATCCACACGAACGCAAAAAAGGTATAAGCCTGGGCGTAGGAGTAAGTGCAGGCTATTTATACAGCCAGCGTAATAAACAAAAGAGCAGCGACAGGGGCAAACTAAAGAACAGGGGAGATTACGGTTTGGAAAGATTCAAGTTTTCTTATGTAGCCGAGCTGGGCGTGGGGCCGGTAATGTTCTATGGTTCTTACAGTCCTCAATCCATGTATGAAAAGAGCCTCGATATCAGGCCATACAATGTGGGATTCAGATTTAGTTACTGGTAAAATCCTTCTCCCACTCAATCCTTTACCCATAAGTGGGTTATCCAAAATGGGTAAGGGTTGTTTTAATATAATAAAACTTCTACCAAACCGGTAGAAGTTTTTAGTTTCCCACATTCACTAATTATTGTTAATCTTTCCAGGATGGGGGTAAAATAATATGAACAGCCTGTCGTTGTAATTAAAAGATTTTTATTTTTACGACATGAAACCAATACAGATTTTCCGTATCACTATGTTAAGCTCCGTTGTTGCACTACTATCTTTTTCGCCAGCCAATAAAAAAAGATCTGCAAAAAAGAAAACCACATTTCACATCAAACCCGTTAAGAAAGAAGTTGCCAATCCTTATTATATCATTGTTGATAAAAGTGAGTATGAATTATATGTATATGATGAGGAAGGCTGGTATGCAACATACCCTATTGTTTTTGGCAGTAAAGATCTTAGTGATAAAATGAAGGAAGGAGATAAAAGAACACCTGATGGAACATTCAAGATAATTCTTAAAAAAATACATAAGCAATGGGGTCCCGAATTGTTACTGGATTATCCAAATGAAACAAGTGTTCAAAGATTTAAAGAAAGAAAAGCTTCGGGAAAATTGCCGAAGAATGCTAAAATAGGAAACGGCATAGCCATACACGCAACTAGGCCACAGGAAGAATGGACGGTTGATAATTTTTATAACTGGACAGATGGTTGTGTATCGGTAAAATACACTGAGATGAAAGACCTGTACAGTTATATTCCTGTTGGTACGTCTGTTACCATACGCCAGTAAATTCAGTTATTTTAATTTTATCATCAGGGCATGGCCATTCAGGTTGTGTATGATCTGCCTGTCAGGGTAATTGCGGTATTCCTCCACCAGTTTTGTAACACCGGTACAGCTATGAAAACCATAATCATCAAAAACTACTACAGCGCCCGGAATTAATTTGTCCCAAACCCATTCCAGGATATCTTTTGCAGAAGTATATACATCTACATCAATATGGCAGAGCCCAAAAATTTCGGTAGCAGGTATTTTATTTTCAGTATCCTCAGGAAAAATTCCTTTCAAAATTTGGTAGTGAGGATATTGACTTTTATTTTTTAGGAGATCTTCAACAACTTGCTGGCTGGTATCGCTATGCTCTCCGCCAGTATAAAAACTGTCGTTTGCGCCGGCCTTGGCTACGCCTTCAAAAGTGTCTGCAAGGTATAAGGTGGCGGTACTGTTTAAGATTGATAATTGTTGTGCCATAATACCTGCAGTTCCCCCACGCCAAACGCCTACTTCTAATATAGCTGCTGTACGGTTTAATGAATGTACCTGTTGCACCAGCTGCCAGAGTTCGTAACAGCGGTATATATCTACGAGGGTATTACTCTGTATCTGGTTGTAAATTTTCATAAAAGCCTCATCACCCTGCCATGGAGTAAAATTTGCAGACGGAAATGAAAAGCCGTAGTGTAATCCATCAACACTAAAATTAGCCTTGCCATTATAAGTAGGCCTTTTGCCTATATAAATGCCTGTGCTATTAAAAAGGGAACGGATGATCTTTTTTAAACTCATATTGTAAAGATAATTTTATTGGTTGATGAACAATAAACTGCCATCACCATAACTTAAAAATCGAAAATCATTTTTCATAGCATGATCGTATACCAATTTCCAGTCCTCGCCAATGGCTGCAGCAACCAATAAAAGTAATGTTGATTGGGGCTGGTGAAAATTAGTAATGATGGCTTTGACTATCTTAAAGTTATAGCCCGGGGCGATAAGTATTTGTGATTGTGTAAAGATTTTTTGTTGATCATTCTGCGTTATCCATTTTAGTAAAGCTGTTAAAGCTGTGTCAACAGGGATATTGCTATTGACAAGGGGCGCCTCATAAACTTCCCATTGACGAATATGTAATTGTTTAAGAGAAGGCTGGAAGGCTGCCTTAACACCCATCCAGTATAAACTTTCAAGAGTTCTTAATGATGTAGTACCCACTGCAACTATAGTTTTATCCAGCTGCTTAATAAGTTCTTCCAGCATTTGAATATTTACATCGATCCACTCGGCATGCATTTCATGATCTGCCATCACTGCTGCTTTCACAGGCTTAAAAGTACCTGCACCAACATGCAGGGTAACAAAACCTGTTTTAATATTTTTTGTTGTAAGGCTTTTAAAAATATCATCTGTAAAATGTAAACCAGCTGTAGGTGCAGCTACTGATCCTTCATCCTGTGCATATATGGTTTGATAGCGTTCAATGTCCTCCACTTCAGTTGTCCTTTTTATGTATGGCGGTAAAGGAATATCGCCGGCATGTTCCAGTACTTCCGCAAAGCTTAGGTCCGCCGGAACCCAGGTAAACTCAACGACATAGGCATCGGAAAGTTTTTCTTTAATTTTTACAGTTAGCCCCAGGTTGGCTTTACCAAACCCCCAATGACCGGTCAATTCCTTTTCCTTCCATTTGCTTACGCCCCCGATCATACATTTCCAGGTAACCGAACCCTTCCTATCCATTATAGTGTTGTACTCATTAATTTCCTCGTAAGGTTCAAGACAAAAAATTTCAATAACCCCGCCACTGCTTTTTTTAAAACGTATACGGGCTTTAATTACTTTAGTGTTATTAAAAATAAGGAGGCTTTCTGCCGGCAGGTGAGCTGCCATGCTTCTATAAATATCCTGATGAATTACACCTTTTTTATAAACAAGTAGTTTAGATGCATCTCTTTCTGCCAGAGGATGCAATGCGATCTTTGCCTGGGGCAACTCATAGGTATAATCAAGTATAGATATGTTTTTCGGATCGGTCATTTTAAAAAAACTGCAACTTCGGCCTCCCATTTTTCTGTTTCCTTTTTACAAATGCTTTCGTGCCCTGTATTTTCGTACAGCACAAATTTTTTGTTTGCATTCGGAATATTTTTAAATAAAATTTCTTCTTCTGCTTTACTTACTCTTGGATCGTTCTTACCCCATTGTAACAATACCGGGCATTTAATATGAGTTACAAATTCCTGTGGTTTCATCCCAAAGGCCCAAAAACCATTTTCGATGCCTCCCCAAAATGTAAGTAATGTTCCAATAGGTTGTGGCGGAAGTCCCATGATCTTTAAGCGGCCCTTTACAGCATCCTGTATAGTGCCAAACGGCATTTCTAAAATTATTTTTGCAGGATGGAGCTGGTAATCTTTTACGGCTTTGGTAATGGTGGATGCTCCCATGGATATACCCCACAGTACAATATTTTTTTCACCCTTATTTTTGATATAATCGTAAGCCAGTTTTACATCTTCTGTTTCATCGTAACCAATGGTACACGTATTTCCCTGGCTGTTACCATGCGCCCTGAAATCTACCAGGAAGGTATTGAAGCCCATTTTTTTGAAAGATTCTGATTCTTTAAAAACATCTGATTTGTTACCTCCATGCCCATGAAAAAGTAAGACAGTTCCTTTTGCATTGTCTACGGTCATATACCAGGCTTCCAGTTGCAAACTGTCTTTTGTTTTTAAATAGATGGTTTTAAAGGTTGAATCTGCCAAAAGGCTATTCCTTTTTTTTACGGCATTAATGCCAAACAGTATTTCTTTTGCCTTATCCCAACCTGTTTTGTCTTCCACCTTTTTTATACTGATCTCCCCATTATCATAAAAATGCGTAAACTTATAAGCATGAAATGCAACAATAACATTTAGTAGAACAAATAAAACAACAGCAATACGTAATAATGCCTTCAAAATTCTTCTCATATAAGCGTTAAAATTTGCTCAAAAGTATAATTTATGTTGCGAACGGTTAG
This sequence comes from Chitinophagaceae bacterium, assembly GCA_043752205.1. Lineage (GTDB taxonomy): Bacteria > Bacteroidota > Bacteroidia > Chitinophagales > Chitinophagaceae > Ferruginibacter. The sequence goes on along the minus strand of JAYUYX010000245.1, from coordinate 28,075 downwards.
TTATTAACTGCTAATAATTGTAATTTCGGCACTCAAAAATTAAATATTATTTATGCAGTTTATCAAATCACTGTTTTTTGGAGGCTTGCTATTTGTTGCAGCAACTACCAATGCACAAACAGGAAAATATGAGTGGAAGACCGCTACTTCTGGAGGTTACACGTATAAGTATGTAACCAATGATCCTGCTAAAGCCAGGTTTTACACTTTAAAGAACGGGCTTACTGTAATTTTAAGTCCTACCAGCAAAGACCCACGGATACAATGTTACGTGGCTACCAAGGCAGGTAGTAAAACAGACCCTGCTACTAATACCGGCCTTGCGCATTACCTGGAGCACATGGTGTTTAAAGGAACAGATAAATATGGCTCACTTGATTGGGCAAAAGAAAAACCTGAACTTGATAAAATAGATGCCTTGTATGAAGAATACAATAAAACAACCGATCCTGCAAAGCGTGCAGCTATTTATCATCGCATTGATTCTGTTTCGGGTGTTGCATCAAAATATGCTATTGCCAATGAGTATGATAAAATGATGAGTTCGATGGGTGCACAGGGCACAAATGCCTTTACTTCTTTTGAACAAACAGTTTATACAGATGATGTACCAGCCAATGCTATTGATAAATACCTGGCAGTGCAGGGCGAACGTTTTAGAAATCCCATACTTAGAATTTTTCACACAGAGCTTGAGGCAGTTTACGAAGAAAAAAACCGTGGCCTGGATACAGATAGCAGAAGAGTTTTTGAAAAGCTATTTGCGGAGCTGTTTAAAAATCACAACTACGGTTTGCAAACCACTATCGGAACCATTGAACATTTAAAAAATCCATCGCTTGTTGAGATCAGGAAATATTTTAACAAATATTATGTGCCCAATAATATGGGTGTGATCATGAGTGGCGATTTCAATCCTGACGTAATGATTAAAAAAGTGGAAGCCACTTTTGGATACATGCAGAATAAGCCACTTGCAAAATATTCTTTTAAACCAGAGCAGCCCATCACTTCGCCAATGGTATCTGAAGTAGTAGGACCTGATGCGGAAAATGTTACCATTGGATTCCGATTACCGGGCAACAGGTCAAAAGATGTTTTACTGGCCGATTTGGTTGGACAGATACTTACCAATGGTAAAGCAGGTTTAATGGACCTCAACCTTGTTAAAAAACAAAAACTGCTGGGTGCATCAGCATCAGCATTTAATTTAATAGATTATGGCATCTTGTATATGCAAGGCAGGCCTACGCTTGGGCAGTCGCTTGAAGATGTCAGATCATTGATGCTGGGAGAAATTGAAAACCTGAAGAAAGGAAATTTTGACGATAACCTCATTACTTCTATCATCAATAACCTGAAGAAAAATACCATACAGGCTACAGAAACATATAGCTCAAGGGCAAGTAACCTGATGGATGCATTTACATCGGAACTTGACTGGCAGGAGCAGGTTGCTTATACCGATATGCTTTCTAAAATAACCAAGAAAGATATTGTTGCTTTTGCAAACAAATATTTTGCTGATAATTATGTAGTGGTGTTAAAACGTAAAGGGGAAGATAAAAATATCATCAAGGTAGAAAAGCCGCCTATTACACCGGTAGAAACTAACCGTGATGCTCAATCAGATTTTGTAAAGCGTATAAATAATATGCCAGCTACGCCCGTTACACCGGTTTGGCTGGATTACAATAAGGATATACAGAAATCTACTATTGGTCCTGCACAGGTTTTATATGTACAGAATAAAGACAACAGCCTTTTTCGCCTGCGTTACCGCTTTGAAATGGGAACATGGAATGATAAGAAATTAAGTCTTGCTGCACAATACCTGCAATTTTTAGGTACTGATAAAATGACTGCTGAAGAAATAACAAAAGCTTTTTACAAAATAGCCTGCAGTTTTACAGTAAGTGCTTCTACTGAATTTACTACAGTAACCATTGAAGGCTTACAGGAGAATTTTAATGAAGCTGTTCAATTATTTGAAGATGTTTTACAAAATTGCAAAGGGGATGAAGAAGCTCTAAAATCTTTAAAAGCCAGGATAATGAAATCCCGTACAGATGCCAAAGCAAACAAAGGCTCTATTATGAATGGGCTTGTAAACTATGCCAGGTATGGTCAAAAAAATCCTTTTAATTATACTATGAGCGATACAGAATTAAATGAAGTAAGTGCTAAAGAGTTGGTGGCTATCCTGCATGGTTTAAATAACAATGCTCATAAAATTCTTTATTATGGTCCTCAGCCGTTGGAACAATTTGTTCCCAGGTTAAAAACTATGCATAACATACCTGTGGAATTTAAAGCTACAACAGACAAAGTGAATTTTACTTTAGCTGAACAAACACAGAATCAGGTTTTATTTGCAGACTATAATATGGTGCAGGCAGAAGTACGTTGGGTAAGGAACACAGCACCCTACAGCGTAGATAAAGAGCCTGTGATCGATATATTTAATAATTATTTTGGTGGAGGTATGAGTGGCCTGGTTTTTCAAACCATCAGGGAGAGTAAAGCATTAGCTTATTCGACTTTTGCTTTTTACGCAAAACCTGAGAAAAAGGAAGATCCGTTTTACACTTTGGCTTATGTGGGTAGCCAGGCTGATAAATTCAAAGAATCTGTTGTGGCCATGAATGAACTGCTGAATGATCTTCCCAATGTGCAGGAAAATATTAAGAATGCACGTGCCGGTATAAAAAAAGATATAGAAACAGAACGCATTACCCAGGATGCAATCATTTTTAATTACCTGGCTGCACAGCGTAAAGGATTGAATGAAGACATCCGTAAAAAAACCTATACTGCTGTAGATAAGATCGGCTATAACGAATTAAAGAAATTCCATAGTGATTACATTGCTAACAAACCTTACACGTATGCAATTGTAGCTTCTGAAAAGAAATTGAGTATAGATGATATGAAGAAATTTGGAGAGGTGAAGAAGTTAAGCCTGGAAGAAATATTCGGATATTAATATTAATATGAACAATGTTAAAGAAGCCCCGTGAAAACGGGGCTTCTTTTTTTATAGCTTACCCTGTTTAATTTCCTCCACCACTCCCGGATCAAGCAGTGTGGTTGTATCACCAAGATTTTGTGTTTCGCCTTCTGCTATCTTTCTTAAAATGCGCCGCATAATTTTTCCGCTGCGTGTTTTTGGTAAGCCGTTTACAAATTGAATTTTATCGGGTTTAGCAATGGCTCCAATCACCCTCGTTACTGTTTGTAAAATATCCAGTCTTCGTAAATCTTCATCACCATGATGTCCGTTATAAATTACAAAAGCATAAATACCCTGCCCCTTTACATCATGCGGGTACCCAACTACAGCACTCTCTACCACACCGGCATGCATATTAATTGCGTTCTCTACTTCGGCCGTGCCAATACGATGGCCACTTACATTCAGCACATCATCAACCCTGCCTGTAATGCGGTAAAAGCCTTCTTCATTTTTTAATGCACCATCTCCGGTAAAATATAAATTAGGGTAGGTAGCAAAATAATTGGTGCGGCATCTTTCATGATCGCCCCAGGTAGTTCTGATGATGGCCGGCCAGGGAGTAGCCAGACATAAATTCCCTTTTATGAGTCCATCTTCTTTTTCAGTGGCTTCTTCACCTTTTTCGTTGAGGATTGTTGGAAGCACACCCGGCATTGGCAAAGTTGCCCAGCCAGGTTTCGCAGGAGTGATGCCTGCAAGATTAGAAATTAAAATACCACCCGTTTCCGTCTGCCACCAGGTATCTACGATGGGGCATTTCTTTTTGCCGATATGTTCATCATACCAATGCCATGCTTCTTCATTGATAGGCTCACCAACTGTGCCCAATACTTTTAAGGAAGAAAGATCTTTTCCTTGTAAAGGATCAAGTCCATAGCTCATTAAACTGCGGATGGCTGTTGGCGCAGTGTATAAAATATTCACTTTGTATTTATCTACAATATCCCAGAATCTTCCGGCATCTGGCCAGGTAGGAATGCCTTCGAACATCAAGCTGGTAGCACCGGCACTTAAGGGACCATAGATTATATAACTATGACCCGTGATCCAGCCTACATCAGCTGTACAAAAAAATACATCGCCTGGTTGGTATTGAAAAACATTTACAAAAGTATAATTGGTCCATACCATATAACCTGCACTGCTATGCACAACACCTTTTGGTTTGCCGGTACTGCCCGAAGTGTATAAAATAAACAAGGGATCTTCTGCATCCATCTCTTCAGCAGGAAAACTTACTACGCCTTCTTTTTCAATTTGCGATTCTGCAAATTCCATTTCATCTTCCCACCATACATCCCGCCCTTTGATCATGCTCACCGGAGTTCTTGTTCTTGTATAAACAATAACACGCTTTACCGTTTTGTTGCCGATGAGTGCATCATCAATGATGCTTTTTAAAGGAATATCTTTTCCGCCCCGGTAAGCACCATCGCAGGTCACAATAAATTCAACGTTTGCATCTTCAAGCCTATCGGCAATACTTTGTGCGCTGAAGCCGCCGAATATTACTGAATGTATAGCGCCAATTCTTGCACAGCCTAAAACTGCATAAGCCAGTTCCGGCACCATGCCCATATAAATACACACACGGTCGCCTTTTTTAACACCGTTATTTTTCAATACCTGTGCAAACTGGCAAACTCTTTTATGCAGACGGGCATAGGTTACTGTTCTTGTTCTTTCTTCGGGGTTATTGGGTTCCCAGATGATGGCGGGTTTATCAGCCATGGTTGCTAAATGCCGGTCGATACAATTTTCAGTGATGTTTAGTTTAGCATCTTTAAACCACTCCACTTTGGGCTCGGTAAAATTCCAGTCCAGTACCTTGCTCCACTTTTTACGCCATTGAAAATTTTCGGCAACGTTCCCGAAAAATTTTTCGGGGTCTTCAATACTTTTTTTGTAATCTTGGTAATACTGTTCAAGAGAAGTTATCTGATAAGGATAAGACATGTAGCTGTTGATTTACTTAGTGCCAATTTAATATATTTATAGTTACTTCCCGATAATAAAATATTTAAAACCGGTTATGGCTGCATCATCCGAAAAAGGAATTGGTAAAATAATTTTTTCTTCATCGCTGGGTACCTTAATTGAGTGGTACGATTTTTACATTTTTGGTATGCTTGCCAAAACCATTTCTGTGCAGTTCTTTCCCGAAGGAAATTCAACCGCAGCGTTGTTAAGTACACTCGCCATTTTTGCAGCAGGTTTTTTAGTGCGCCCGTTTGGAGCCCTTGTTTTTGGTAGATTGGGTGATCTAGTCGGAAGAAAATACACTTTTCTGCTAACGCTGGTGTTAATGGGAGGCTCTACTTTTTTGATCGGGCTTATACCGGGTTATAAAGCCATTGGCATTGCAGCACCCTTACTTGTTTTATTATTAAGGTTGATACAAGGCCTTGCTCTTGGTGGAGAATATGGTGGAGCTGCAACTTATGTAGCTGAACATTCACCTCCACATCGCCGGGGTTATTTTACAGCCTGGATACAAACCACGGCCACACTGGGTTTGTTCGTAGCACTTGGCATTATTCTCCTGGTAAAGACAAATATGAGCGAAGCTGCTTTTAATGCAGAGTGGGGTGGCTGGCGCTATCCTTTCTGGATATCCATTTTGCTTGTCGGTGTTTCTATTTATATCCGGTTAAAGATGAGTGAATCGCCTTTGTACACTGCTTTAAAAAAGGAAGGCAAAACTTCTGTTAATCCTATTAAAGAAAGCTTTGGACACCGGGCTAATTTTAAAATGGTATTGCTGGCCTTGTTTGGTGCGGTAATGGGACAGGGGGTGATCTGGTACACCGGCCAATTCTATGCACAAAGTTTTTTAGAGAATACCGTGAAGATCGAGTTTATGCAGAACCGGGAAATATTGTTGTGGGCAATAGCACTGGCAACACCGTTCTTTTTATTCTTTGGCTGGCTAAGTGATAAGGTGGGCAGGAAATGGATCATGCTTACGGGGATGCTGCTGGGCGTTATTTTTTACCGGCCGATATTTGGAGAGATGTTGAAAAAAGCTGATGTTAAAAAAGCAATTAATTGGAGTGATTTGATAAAAAGAGATAAGAAAATTATTTTTAGTAAAGTATTACCTAAGAATGGAGATACTACTACATTTCTTGTCAAAACCGAAATAAAGTCGCAGTTTAATCGCTTGGCATTTGTAGAAAGCAGAATTGACACCATAGGCTTTCTTGGCAAAAAAGAAGGAGATACTATCTTTCCTCATCTTTCATCACTTGGAAAAAAGTCTGGCCAACTTTATTTTGAGAAAAGTGATACAAACCCAATTTATTCAAACGTTATTCTTTCAACGCAGCGAAAGTGGAAATTCATCTTCCTTGTTTGGGTGATGATTATTTTTGTAACCATGGCCTATGGCCCCATTGCAGCTTTTTTGGTAGAGCTTTTCCCCACAAAGATCCGGTACACTTCCATGAGCCTGCCTTACCATATCGGTAATGGTGTTTTTGGGGGACTGGTGCCTTTTATTGCAACACTGCTGGCAACAACATTTACAACGGATCCGTTGGTGGGACTTTGGTATCCTATTGGTGTGGCGGCTTTGTGTTTTGTTATCGGAGCTTTATACCTTAGTAATAAAAAAGATAAAGAGGTTACTGATTAAAAATATCTGCCGGTAAGTCGGGAAGAATAAAGACCTATAAGGTTTTTAAAACCTTATAGGTCTGGTTAAAAAATATTTTATGAATACAATAAAGAAAATAATGGGCTTTGTTTGGATGCTGATGGCGCCGGTAATTATTTATTTTTTGATCAGCAGTGCTATACATAATATCAACAGCGGCGGAACCAAAGACATCAACAAACCCGTTCCCTGGATAATCATCATCAGCATATTTACGCCCATTGCTGTTGGACTGATGATATTTGGCTACTATGCCATCAAAGGCGAATATGATAAATTGCCGGAGAGTTCTGAGGAACTGTAAAGGCTTTCAAATCAAAGCCCCATCGCCTTATAGATCGCTTCCTGTATATTGGTACGCACATTCATCCGCAGCAGCTTTGTGTTCTCTCCGCCATCAGGATTTACCCGGTTACTTAAGAAAATATAAACGAGGTCGTATTTAGGATCGGCCCATACACAGGTGCCCGTATATCCTGTATGACCAAAGGTTTGTGCAGATGTGGAAAGGCTTGGATAAGGATCAGGGCGGGTGTAATTATTTTTCTCCGGTTTATCAAAACCATAACCACGCCGGCTGATATTGCTTTGATAGGCAGTAAACAAGTCAATGGTTTCTTTTTGTAAATATCTTTTCCCATTCATTACGCCCCCATCTATAAGCATCTGCATGATCATAGCAAGGTCATAAGCATTGCTGAACAATCCGGCATGTCCCGCCACACCGCCAAACATAGCAGCACCCGGGTCATGCACATCACCACGTAATAATTGTAAACGGAATTGTTTTTCCTGCTCGGTGGGTATGATCCTTTTTAAGTGAAATTTTTCTGTGGGTTTAAAACCGGTAGTGGTTAAACCCATGGGCCGGTAAAATTCTTTTTCAACATATTCATTCAAAGGCAGTCCGCTTACGGCTTCAACGATCTTGCCTAAAAAAATAAAATCATTATCGCTGTATATATATTTACCGGTACTACCCAGTGGGCTTTCTAAAATGCGTTTGTATATAGTATCACGCCAGTCGGTACGCATGTACATATTATTTGCAACCCGTATGCTGAAGGAATCATTCTTGGCAATGGCATAATATTTTGCAGCAGGTTTTCCATCAGCTTCAAGCGTTTCTTTAAAAAAAGGAATATAGGCAACAAGCCCGGCCTGGTGTAATAAAATATTTTCTACAGATAAATTTTCTTTATTGGTCCCTTTAACCCAGGGCAGGTAGTCACCAAGCTTTTTTTTTAGATCAAGTTTGCCTTCATCATACAGGCGCATTACGGCAATAGTGGTGGCACATACTTTTGTAACCGATGCCATATCAAAAACAGATTCTTTATTTACAGGCTCTGCATCGGTATAGGTATAATTGCCATAAGCTTTGTGGTAAACAATTTTTCCCTCTTTAGCGATCAATACAACAGCACCCGGAGTAGCGCCCTGTGCAATTGCATCAGCGGCAATATCATCTATCACATTTAATTTGGCAGCATCAAGCAAACCCTTAGTAATCTTTGGTGGGTGTACTGCTTTAAATTCAATACCAGAACCATATTTATATTGATCGCAAACGGTAACAGGCAATTTTCCTTTGGCGGCTATCTTTCCCTGTAACAGGTCAATGGCAGTGTTCTGTATGATGGCATCATCTTCATAACAGGCCACTAGGTTTTTTGCATTGCACCAGTTCTTAATTGCATAGGGATTTCCAAAAACAAAGGTTATGGCTTTTGTTTTTTGTTGTAACCCCGCCACAAGGTCCACAGCATTTTTGCTGATGCCAAAATTATTTGCCGGTCTGTGGCTGTAACCATGTACACCAATGATCACCTGCTTGTAATTCTTTTTAGCACTTTCTATTATCGTGGATATTCTTGTTGCATTCTCTTTGTAATCAAAATACAGCACATCGGCATTATAATCGGTACGCAATCGTGTTGCAAAAGCATTATCTGTATTGGTACCAATACTTACATACAATATATCTGTCTTACCATCTTTTATTTTTGCCGGCATTGGAAAGAAAACTGCATCGCTCTTTTTTAAAACCGTCAACGCATTTTCAGCTATCAGCTTGCGCATGCGGCATATATCTTTATTAAGGTCAGTGGTAATATTTGTTGTGTTGATAGGCTTAAGATTTGCAAGTCCGTACTTATATTTTGCCGACAACACTTTCCTGCAATGCATTTCAATATCGGCCCAGCTGATCTTTCCCTCAGTGATCGCTTCTTTTATTTTTGCGATAGCGAGTGGTACATCACCAGGTAAACAAAGCATATCGTTTCCTGCAATGATGGATTCAACAGATGCTGTACCATCAGGAAAGAATTTTTTTACGCCCTGCATTTCCAGGGCATCTGTAAAACTTAATCCCTGGTAACCGAGTTCATTTCTTAATAGATCAGTTACATTATTTTTTGATAAAGAAGTTGCACGATTAGCGCTTGTATCTATTGAAGGAATATAAAGATGTGCTATCATAACACTGCCCACACCGGCTTTAAATATCTGGCGAAAAGGATATAACTCCAGTGATTCAAGCTCGGGCTTTGATTTATTAATGACCGGCAGATCGTAATGTGAATCAACAGCAACATCGCCATGGCCCGGGAAGTGTTTGGCGCATGCCATCACACCATTATCCTGCATGCCTTTCATGTATTGTACGCCGAAGGAAGCAACCTTGTATTTATCTTCTCCAAAACTGCGGTCGTTAATTACCGGGTTGTCGGGATTATTATTTACATCAACAACAGGCGCAAAATTTACCTGTATACCAATTCTTTTACATTGCTCTGCAACCACTCTTCCATATTGGTAAGCAATGCTGGAATCCTGTACAGCACCAAGCATCATCTGTTTGGGTAAAGGAAGCACACTGTCTGTCATCCGCATACCAACGCCCCACTCCGCATCAATGGTTACCAACAAAGGTGTTTTGGCCATTGCCTGTAACCGGTTTAAAATATTGGCCTGCTTCACCGGGCTGCCTTGGAAAACGCAGAGACTGCCAATATTATATTGCTTGATTAATTCTGAAACCAGGCTATCGTAAAATGTTACGCTCTTATCTGCATTGATGGTAGATAAGCGCACTACCATCAACTGGGCGATCTGTTCATCAGGGCTTAAGGTTTTAAAAACACTATCTACCCACATTGTTGATTTATTCTGCTGGGCAAAGCCATTAACTGTTATAAAAAGAATTAAAATCAATTGTATTTTCCGCATACGTTCTAAAAATTTTATAGTGAACAGGATGTGTTATTTTTGCTGTTCTAAATTACAGAATTTTGCCCGATATCATTCAATTATTACCGGATAACATAGCCAACCAGATAGCTGCGGGGGAAGTTATTCAAAGACCCGCCAGTGCTGTAAAAGAGCTGCTGGAAAATGCTGTGGATGCAGGTGCCGATGATGTTAAACTCATTGTAAATGATGCAGGCAAGGCATTGATACAGGTTATTGATAACGGCAAAGGCATGAGTGAGACGGATGCAAGGATGGCTTTTGAGCGTCATGCTACTTCTAAGATCAGGAATATTGAAGACCTGTTCCGCATAAAAACGATGGGTTTTCGGGGAGAGGCTTTGGCCAGTATTGCCGCTGTTGCACAGGTTGAATTAAAATCCAAGAGAGCCGAAGATGAAACCGGTGTTTTTATCGAGATCGAGAATAGCCAGGTAATAAAACAGGAGCCCATTGCTGTACCAACCGGGACAAGCATTGCCATGAAAAATCTTTTTTTCAATGTACCGGCAAGAAGGAATTTTTTAAAAAGCAATGCGGCAGAGTTGCGGCATATTGTAGATGAGTTTATAAGAGTGGCCATGTCCTTTCCCGAAATTTTCTTTTCTTTCAGCAGCAATGGCCAGGAAGTATTTCACCTGGAGAAGGGAAGTATGAAACAACGCATTGTGCAGATACTGGGCAATAGCTATGCAGCTAAATTAGTACCGGTGCAGGAGCATACTGATTACATGAATATATATGGTTTTGTAGGCAAGCCTGAAACGGCCAAAAAAACACGGGGCGACCAGTATTTTTTTGTAAACAACCGTTTTATTAAAAGCGCTTACCTGAATCATGCAGTGATGAATGCATTTAATGAGATGATCGCAAAGGATAGTTTCCCAATGTATGCTTTGTTCATTGATCTTGATCCGGCACAGCTCGATATTAATGTACACCCCACCAAGCAGGAAATAAAATTTGAGGATGAGAAGATAGTATACGCTTTTGTGCAGAGTGCCATCAAGCATGCGCTGGCACAGTTCAGCATTTCACCTACACTGGATTTTGAGCTGGATGCATCTATACAAAGCCTGGATGCAGTTAGCAAACCATTTACTGATGAAAACAAATCATCAGCATCTTCTTCTTCTTTATATAATACGTTTACTAAAAAACACCAGTCGCATTTTATAGAAAGTAAAAGTGAATTAAGGCACTGGAAAGAAATCCAGAGCGGAGCCGAAGGATATGAACCGCAGGAAAAGTTGACAGTTGACAGTGGACAGTTGACAGCTGGAGAGTCTGCTACAGTTCAGCTATTACATACGAACAACGATCAACGCCCAACGACCGATAATATTTTTCAACTGCATAACAGTTATATAATACTGCAAACTACACGAGGCTACTTCGTAGTACAGCAGCAAAATGCACATGAAAGAATTTTGTATGAACGCTTTGCTTTGGCAGTTGAAGGAAAACCAATTGCTACGCAACAGAGTTTATTTCCAGCCACAATAGAATTAGCTGCAGCCGATGCTGTTTTATTAAAAGAATTATTACCGGATATGAACCACCTGGGCTACCTGCTGGAACCCTTTGGCAATAATACTTTCGTGATACAGGGTACCCCTGCTGATGTAAATCAGGGGAGTGAAAAAAATGCCATAGAAAAAATGCTGGAGCAGTACAAGCATTTTAGTAATGACCTTAAATACAGCAAAAGAGAAAAATTGCTGCGTTCACTTGCTCTGCAGCAATCCATAAAAGCGGGTACTTCTTTAACAGATAAAGAAATGAAGGTTTTGATTGAAGAGCTATTTAATTGTGCTGTACCAAACAGCACCGCCAATGGCAAGCCTACCTATCTTGAATTTAAAAAAGATGAACTGGATAAATTGTTCGGGAGATAGCACCCCGATAGTTTATTAAACCCGCCTTCGACAAGCTCAGGCTGACACGTCCTTACTTCAGCAAACAAAAAAGCCCGCTGCATCTCTGCAACAGGCCTTTGCTTTAAATAACCCTATCATTACAATTTTTGGAATCTGGCAAAGCAGATCCTGTTTCCATAGATCAATTTTATTGTGTATAGCCCGGCAGGGAGGTTGTGTACATTCATTATCACTAAATTATTACCCGTATTACCCTGTTGATGTTTATCCCTAACCAACACATGCTGGCTATTGTATACATAAGCATGTATCATTTCCGGCTGTGTTAATTGCACGTTTACATTAATCCATTCGGAAGTAGGGTTGGGGAAAGCCTGCAATTCGCATGCATTAGATATATGTTCAATGCGGATGTAACTACAGTATTCTTTCACACATCCGCCCAGCAACACAGCCCTTAAACAAACCCTGTAATAACCTGTATCCTGAAAAGTATACAACGGATTATTCTGGTGCAGGGTTACCGCAGGCCCATTAGGCATTCTGGTAATGGTCCAGGTTTGATCGATTATGGGTAGTGTAGCATTTGCTGTAAACTGAATCTTGTTTGGTATCTGTGTATTGCGCTGATAAGTGTACCAGGCATGGGCAGTATCACAGTTCACCTGCGGCGCCACCCTTATTTCCTTGCAGGTTGTGGATGCACAGTTTGGCCCACGCCATACTGTTAGGCAGGCCACATATACACCAGGCTGTGCATATCGGTGAATGGCAATGGGGTCATGGCTTCCGGTTCCGTCACCAAAAGTCCAGGTGTATTGTAAGTTTGGATTGATATAATCTGCAGTGAATTTATATTTCTGGTTATCGTTAGGGAACTTTTCAAAATGAAACTTAGAAAGCTGCGTACATGGTGGCACCGGATGATGAACATACACCGTATCGCATATTTCTCTTACACAATTTGAATTTGGACCTACATATACTTTCAGGCAAACCCTGTACCTGCCCGGCTGTGCATACTCATGAACAGCATTCCATGAAGTTGCAGAAGTGCCGTCACCAAAGGTCCACACTGCAATTGCAGTAGCAGTTGGTGGCGTACTTAAATTGGTGAAATATATTTTTCTGGGGTTTAAAGAATCGGGCCGCCAGCTAAAGTTCACATTAAAGTTGCAGGGATGGGTTACAGTAACAGTAGAGCATTTTTCCTTTACACAAGATGGAGGCGTACTGGTATTATGTTTCTTAATCCTTAAGCATACTGTATAATTTCCTGCGCTTGTATAATTATGTGTTGGGTTGGCAACATTGGGATTACTTTGTAAACCGCTTACTGATGTGCCATCACCAAATGTCCACCGTACAGAATCTGAAGCATGAATGGGAATACTGGTGTTTGTAAATTTGATTCGTAATGGGTGATTGGTATCAGGTTGCGATGTGAAATTAACTACAAGGTTGCAAGGCTGGGGTGCATGTACTATAATTATCTTGCAAATTTCTCTAACACATGGTATATTACTTGCACTGTTATACCTGATCACACGCAGGCAAACGGTATAAGTTCCCGGCGTATTGTAAATGTGTACGGGATTAAGCTGGTTTGATGAACTTCCATCACCAAATGTCCACCTGATGGAATCATTGGCTGCGATGGGATTAATCAAGGCATGAAATTCGATCCGTAAAGGATTGGTTGCCGTTGCTGTCCAGCTAAAGTTCGCTGTAAAGTTACAAGGTGACGGCACTACAATTGTTTTACAGATTTCTTTTACACATGTAGGGGCTCCGGGAGGTGTAAGTTTTTTTATTCTGAGACAAACCGTATAAGTGCCCGGTGCATTATAAATATGTACGGGATTTACAGCAGTTGATGAAGTACCATCGCCAAATGTCCATCTTATAGAATCTGTATTTGATAAAGGCGTGCTTAAATTCTGAAATTCAATTCTTAAAGGATTTGTTGGTGTAACTGCCCACGTGAAATTGGCTACCAGGTTACAGGCTGCTGTAATAGTAACGTGTTTTGTAAATGTTTGTGTACAAACGGGCACATTATTCTGGTTTACTCTCAGCAAGGTGTGTACAACAGTATAGGTACCTGATAACAGATAAGTATGTGTGGGCGATATGTACTGGCTGCCGGTACTGCCATCCCCAAAGCTCCAGAAATGCCTTACCAACGGTGAGTCGTTTGCTATTACCGGATTGAACTTTACAGTATTATTGGTTAGGTACTGAACCGAAAATGCTGCATTGCAGGTTGTACCGGGTTGAGCTGTTGCCTTAAAGGTAAAGGCGGTGATTGTAAGCCACAGCAGGGTTAAAAATCTTTTCATAAAAAACTGTTTGATGGTTAAAGGATAAACAGGGATTTGCAGCTTAGGTTAGATACCCTGTTTTTTTGATCCGTTGCCTGAGAGATAAAAATATTAATATTTTTCCCTGATACTAAGCAGAAATTTTTCTACAGCCTTCCTTACCGGCGTGGCTCCGGTAATATAGTTATTGGCTAAAATGGAGAAGATGAGCAGCTTGCCTTTTTTGGTTATCAAATAACCGCTTAAGGCACAGTTGTTACTGAGGGTGCCGGTTTTTGCGTAAATAAAACCGCTGTCTTTTTTAAAATAATTGGTTAGCGTGCCGGTGCCTCCGGTTGGTAAAATATTTTTTACCCTGTCCCAACCGAATTCATTTTTTGTTTTGTTGAGGATATATACAAAAGATTTTGGCGTAAATAAATTATACCGGCTTAGGCCGCTGCCATCAACCCATTTTGGTTTTTGCGGTATATCTTTTAAGTCACGCTGCAAAATGGTATCAATAATTTTTTCATCGCTCATATAACCCAGATGCTCATTACTTGCCATTAATAAGGTTTGCTCCGCAAAAAAATTATCGCTGCGGTGCATCATGGGTTTAAAGAGGGAGTCGGAGGGTTGTGAATGTACAGCCCTGAACAAAATATTTTTGGTAATTGAAGCAGGGTTAAAAAGATTCTCTATCTGTTTTTCCTTTCCATTATAATAATCAAAATTTTCTTGCAACCCTTCTTTAATTTTATTACTATAAATTGTACTTGTGGCGATTGTATCTTTAAGCCATTCAGTTATTTTTGAATAATCAATATGAATAGGAATTTTTTGTGAAGTAAATTTTCTGGATGTTTCGACGTAAGTTATTTCATTAGAAGTAGGGCTTCGTTTTAAAAAGCCACTATCAAGCTCAGAAAAGTAATATTTGGTGCTGTCATTGCGATTGTAAATATTTGATGTAACCAGGTTGGTATAACCTTTTGGACTGAAATAAGGAATACTGATAAGTTTACTGCCCCGATTAAAGAAAGTATAAACATTTGCATACATTGGAAAAACACTTCTTTCAACCATATAATCATAATTATAATCATTCCAGGCCCATCCATTTCCGAAGTATTCAAATTCTGGATTTGTTTTTAGAAAAGATAAGTTGGATCTGTTTTTTTTGAAAAACTCAAAAACGGTTTGATTTTTAAATTCCGGATTTAAAAAAGTTGGATCACCCGTTGGCAAAATATAAGTTATATGAGAATCTTTTTCCCAATACCTCAACCCAACCAAACTATCCCCCAAATATTTCATTCCTGCATACAGCGTAAATAGTTTTGTATTACTTGCAGGAATAAAATATTTATCGGCATCATAATTATACCAATAAGTATTTGTTGCCGGTTCGTAAATGCTGATGCCGATATGGCCTGTGCGGATGGCGGTGTCACTTAATAAAATGGTGCTGGCCTGTTTGCTTATCCGTTTGGACATTGAACAGGAGTTGATGAAACACAGTATTAGCAAACAACTGCCCAATTGACCAATGACTAATGCCAGGTTCTTATTTAATTCTTTTATCTGCCTCATTTGCCATTAAAGTTATAATTTTCAAGAGTAATAATAACATGCCGATGCTGGATATAAAAAGATTGCAGTTATTTTCAAAATTAATACTGCCAATAATTATGTTGCTGCTTACCATATTATTTGGCACAGCCGGTTATATGATTATTGAAGAGTTTAATTTTTTAGAAGCTTTATATATGTCAGTAACTACAATCTCCACCGTGGGATTTGGTGAAGTAAGGCCCCTATCTGAAGCAGGACGCATTTTTACCATCGTTCTTATATTACTGAATCTTGCCCTGTTCACTTACTTTATAACATTACTTACCCGGTTTTTTTCGGATGGCGAATTTACTAAACTGTATAAACAGATTAAAATGGAAAACAGTATTAAACAACTGCAGCAGCATGTAATTATTTGTGGCTTTGGTCGTAATGGCAAAGAAAGCGCCCAAATATTATTCAACAATAAAATTCCGTTTGTGGTGCTGGAGGAAAAAAATGAACTGGAAACCGATCTTGATTTCAAAGTAAATTATTTTATTAAACGCGATGCTACAAAAGATGAAGTATTATTAGAAGCGGGCATTAAAAATGCAAGAGCGCTTATTACTACCCTGCCGGTAGATGCCGATAATTTATTTGTTGTGCTTACCGCCAGGCAACTCAACCCGGCATTAAGGATTATTAGCAGGGCATCAGAAGATTCATCAGTAAAAAAATTAAAAATTGCGGGTGCCGATAATGTGATTATGCCAGATAAAATTGGTGGCGCACACATGGCTACCCTGGTGATGCTACCTGACGTGATAGAAATGCTTAGCATCATGAGTACGCAAAACAATGAACAGTTTCGTGTTGCAGAAATTCAAAGTAATAAAAATATTTCGCTGAGCCAATTGGATATGTGGAGTAAAACCAACTGTACCATACTAGGTATAAAAATTTCAGACAATCAATATGCCATCAATCCCGATGCTTCTTATCAAATAAAAGCCGGCGAAAGTTTAATTGTAATGGGCAGTGATGAGCAGATAGAAAATGCAAAAAAACTTCTGTGACATTTAAGAGAGACCTGGTAATTTCTTAAAGCTTTGAACTTAAACACACAAAATCCTTAATCTCTCTCCTGCGCCCTCAACCACCGCTCCGGTATCTGGTTCTGGCTGGCATGTACATAATCGTTATAGCTGCAGGGTATAAATTTTTTATTGGGCAGCTGCATCCACCAGCGGCCGGTCTTTTTACTTTGGAGGAAGATAGATTCTACTTCTGTAAAGCTGGTATAGTACTCATTAAAATGGTCTCTGTCTTCAATGGCTGCTTCCTGTTTGCTGCGGGCCTTGCCATCAATAAAATACCAAAGCATTTGTGAGATTTGTTTGGCAGTAAGATCATTTTTATCCTGCTGTGGCAGGTAGCCATAAATGCCAAAACTATTTACCCGGTTGCTTAATCCGGCAAACCTGGTAAGTATACAGGCTTCTTCACCCGTAAAACCATTGGGACTTTCTGTGCTGGCAGGTGAGTCGCTGTGCTTTATAGCGCTGATATCAAAACTGAGTAAGTGTGTATTCCTGATAACAGGCTCCATCTCCTCAATATTTTCCTTTGCTGTACCTACCCGGTAACAATCAAAGCGCAATTTGTCCATGGTTTCCAGCATACGGGGGTGTACAAAATAACTTTGAAAGCCGATATGGTTGTAATGCTTTACCAGGTTGGGCTCACCAGTAAGCATCTCCAGTAAAAAATTTTCGCTTCGTAAAGGGTTTTCGCTTTTAAGGTTTATAGTGGCATCAATACAGGTAGCTTCTACCACCTGCTGTAATTCTTTATAGGCAAAATATTGAGCAAGTGTAATATCATGCGATCCGCCCAGGATGATCACCGTTTTCTTCATTCGGAAAAGCTCGGCCAGCACTGTTCTTACAGCTGCATAACTATCGTTCAATGTAGCGCCGGTTTTTATATTACCAATATCGGCAATGGTAACATCCGTATGCCAGTAATGCAACCGGTACAATTGTTTGCGAATATGATCTGCTGCATTAATTGTATTATCAAAAGCACCGCTGCCCCTGGTTTCATTTATACCAACTAATACAATATCGGCAGCCGTAATATCTGGCAGTTCGTTTTCATAAATGGCCATATGTTTTGCCAGCTGTCCATCGGTATATCCATTATCATCATTAAGTTCTTGAACAGGAATAGCAATTAAAAAATCGTGGAGGTCGTACATTAAAAAAAGTTTGCGCAAACCTAATTTATTAATTTCAAATGGCAGATTTACTGATGTAAAATAGGATAAATGTTGTGTTTTTTCATATCGGTAAATAGTTAACTTCGCTATATAATAAAAAAATATGAATAATAAGCAGGAAGTATTAAATGATGTTGTAATTAAATTTGCCGGCGACAGTGGTGATGGTATGCAGTTAACAGGAAGCCAGTTTACCAATAACACTGCCATGCTCGGCATCGACCTGGCAACCTTCCCGGATTTTCCGGCAGAGATAAGGGCCCCGATAGGTACGCTGCCCGGAGTAAGTGGTTACCAGTTGCGGTTCTCCTCTGACCGTGTATTTACTCCAGGCGATTCCTGTGATGTATTGGTGGCAATGAATGCAGCAGCACTAAAAACAAATCTGCATGGTTTAAAACCTGGTGGAAGAATTATTGCTAATGAGGATGGTTTTGATGCAAAGAATTTAAGACTGGCTAATTATCCCGAAGGTGTAAATCCTTTAACTGATGAAAGCCTGGGAAATTACGAAGTGATAAGAATGGATGTGACCAAGATGACCCGTGAAGCTTTGAAAGATATTACGATGGGTGTGAAAGAAAAAGATCGTGCAAAGAATATGTTTGTACTCGGTTTTTTGTACTGGATGTATAACCGGGATATGGACAGTACCATTGGCTTTATCAGGGAAAAATTTGGTAAAAAACCGGAGATATATGAAAGTAATGTGAAAGCATTACAGGCTGGTTATAATTATGGCGATACTACTGAAACATTTACCACCCGCTATAAAGTAGAGAAAGCAAAAATGGATCCCGGAACATACAGATCCATTATGGGTAACCAGGCTTTATCTTATGGGTTGATCGCCGCTTCACAAAAAAGCGGTCTGCAATTATTTTTAGGAAGCTATCCAATAACACCTGCAAGCGATATTTTACATGAGTTGAGCAAGTATAAAAATTTCGGCATTAAAACCTTTCAGGCCGAAGATGAAATTGCTGCTATTACATCGGCCATTGGTGCCAGTTATGGCGGTAGTTTAGCTGTAACAACAAGTAGCGGTCCGGGCATTGCATTAAAAGGCGAAGCTATGGGTTTGGCTGTGATGCTGGAGATACCTTTGATCATTATTAATATTCAAAGAGGTGGTCCTTCAACAGGCTTGCCAACAAAAACTGAACAGAGTGACCTGATGCAGGCGTATTACGGCCGTAATGGAGAATGCCCCATGCCTATAGTTTCTGCATCAACACCAAGTGATTGCTTTAGTGCAATATATGAAGCTGTACGAATTTCTGTACAACATATGACGCCAGTAATGTTTTTAAGCGACGGGTATATAGCGAATGGTGCCGAGCCCTGGAAATTTCCCCAGTCGGCAGATCTTCCTGAAATTAAAACACAGTTTGCATCGCAGAATTTTGCAGATAATATGGATAAGGATGGCAAATTTCAGCCTTATAAAAGAGATGATAAACTTGTTCGTCCATGGGCCATACCTGGTACAGCAGGTTTAGAACACCGGGTTGGAGGTTTGGAAAAAGAAGATATTACAGGCAATATCAGCTATGAGCCCGAGAACCACCAGTACATGGTTAAAACCAGGCAGGCAAAAGTGGATATGATCGCAAATTATATTCCGGATCAAAAGCTGGATAGCGGTGAGGATAAAGGAAAGGTTTTAGTATTGGGTTGGGGAAGTACTTACGGA
The DNA here is from genome assembly GCA_043752205.1 of Chitinophagaceae bacterium. Classification (GTDB taxonomy): domain Bacteria; phylum Bacteroidota; class Bacteroidia; order Chitinophagales; family Chitinophagaceae; genus Ferruginibacter. Next base: position 8,426 of record JAYUYX010000245.1, on the reverse strand, counting down.
GCCATAAAAAGTGCCTGTGCTGAGTTACAGAAAGAAGGGAATTCCGTTTCTCATGCTCACCTAAGATATATAAGACCTTTTCCTAAAAACCTGGGAGAGATACTTAACAACTTTGATACTGTACTGGTACCTGAAATCAATAACGGGCAATTGGTAAGGATCATACGTGATGTATATTTTGTAGATGCCAAACCCTATAATAAGATCATGGGCATACCCATAACAAAAGGAGAATTGGTGGAAGTGATCAAAAACTTATTGGTTTAAAAAGGCCATCCAATAAAAAACCCGTTCACAAGTGAACGGGTTTTTTATTGGAATTATTTTTTATCACCTTATTTTTTCTCTGCCAAATGTGTAGGCTATTTTAACGCTTAAAGTAAAGAAAGCATCGTTATTATCTGGATTACCACGCTGGCCATCTGTCATTGTAACATGAGTTGGATTCAATTCATACTGGCGGTCGTTAAGCAACAATGCATTGGTCAATTTAGCACCAGTAAAATAATTGGCATAAAGTGTTGGGTCAATGTAAGTATCGCTTACATCATCAAGGTAATCAGTACTAAGTGCACGGTAAACAAATTCGGCTTTAAGATTTAAATTTGAACTCAGATCGTATTTAACACCCAGGCCAAAAGGGAAATTTATTTGATTTAATTTATAAGGCTTCCTATTGGGATATTCTGCAAAGCCCTGCCCTTCTGTGCTTAAAGGCTGCAAATCAACCCATTTATTACCTAACTGGGCCTGGGGCTTGAATGAAAAGAAACCAACTCCTGCCAGTAAGTAAGGCGATAACATGGGAGGTTCTTTGTCTTCTTTATTTCTATTTAGTATATATAAAGGATGCACTTCAAATCCAAGCATAAAATCTGTGATTTTAGACCGGAAACTCAAATTTCTTTCATACCGGCCAAAAGTAGATGGAGCTACTTTCTTAAGTACTTTATCATCTGCCTTTACCTGTCCAAATGTAGCTTCCAATCTTACTGCAAACATATATTGATACATGGCACTTAAATGAATACTTCCGGCAAAAGTCGTTTTACCCATATTCAGATCCTTTACAAATTTTTTACCAATGCCTTTATTGCCGCCAAGATCGGTCAGGCAGTTCATTACACCCACAGATCCGCCCAATTCAAATAACAGGGGACTATCATAGTACTTATTATCATAAAAATAGTACTGGGCCGAAACTTTATTGACAAATACAGTTAGCAGTAGCACAATGCTGAAAGCAGTAGTAAGTTTTTTCATTTACGTTTTCCTTTATTAAGTATGTGGCTGGGTTTTGAAAGGATAGGGGGATATCATGCAAATAAAACGATTATTCCCCAATAATAAATCAACTTTCAAAATTTTTATTCACAAATTTACAGATGCTTAGTAAGCCACATTCGCTGCATCTGGGCTTTCTGGCGGTGCATATATATCTTCCATGTAATATCAACCAATGATGGGCAATATGTACGTAGCCCTTGGGTATATTTTGTATTAATTGCATTTCAGCAGCCAAAGGGGTCTTTGCATTTGTAGTCAAACCTATTCTTGCACTAACCCTGAAAACATGTGTATCAACAGCCATATTCGGCTGATTGTCTATAACGGAAGTGATCACATTGGCTGTTTTTCTGCCTACGCCCGGTAACTGGATAAGTTCATCAACGGTCATAGGCACTTTGCCATTAAATTTTTCCAGCAACATTTTCGACATACCGATCAGGTGCTTTGTTTTATTGTTGGGGTAGGATATACTTTTAACCAGCGGATACAGATCATCAAAACCGGCTTTACTCATAGTCACCGCATCTGGATATTGAGCAAAAATATGTGGAGTTGTAATATTTACCCTTTTGTCTGTGCATTGTGCAGATAGGATTACCGACACCAATAACTGAAACGGGTCATCATATATCAATTCAGTTTCTGCATCGGGGGCATGAAGCAAAAAGTATTCTATAAAAAAACGGTAGCGTTCTTTCCTGGTCATAAAAAATCTCCCGCTTTTGGCGGGAGATTAAAATTACATTAAAAGCTTGAAGTGAATTTAAGCCAAAGGGCTAAGTTCAGAAACTGCTTTTTCAGCATAATTTAAAATATTATCAATTGTTTGCTGGCTTGGTGACATTTTCAGCGCTTCCAGCCTTTTATGGGCCGAAGTTATCACTTCAAATTTTTCACGTAAACTCCAGTCTGATTCCAATGCAGCTTTAATTTGGGCTGTTTGGGCTGGGGAAGTCTCATTATACAAATACTGTAATAGATCTTCCGGGGTAAAATTGTGCATGATTAGGTTAAGTTGCTTGCGTTAAAAAATTAAATATCGGTATCCGGTTATATAAACGGCTGTTAAACAGGAATATTGCTTTTAAAATGCTAATTATTTGCTTTCGTTGGGTAGATTAACAATAAACAGGTCTTCATTGTCTTTTTTCATCAGGTATTTTTCCCGTGCATATTTTTCAATACTTTGGGCATTGTTCTTTAACAGGTACAGTTCCTGATGGGATTCTGCTATCTGTTGCTTGAGATGCTGTTCACTGCTTTGTAACTCATTCAACTTGTTTCTACGTTCAATATCAGTTAAAATATCCTTTGGATCGAAAAAGAACATCCATATTACAAAAAAAGCACCTGTAAGCAGGTATTTATTTTTGAGCCAGGATGGGATATGGGTTAGAAATTTCATAATTGAATGCTTACTTACCAAATTTAATCTTTCCTTTTGGATATACTGCACTTTCGCCCAACATTTCTTCAATGCGTATCAGCTGGTTGTACTTGGCCATACGGTCGGTACGGGATGCAGAGCCGGTTTTGATCTGTCCACAATTCAATGCAACTGCCAGGTCTGCAATAGTAGTATCTTCTGTTTCGCCGCTTCTATGACTCATAATGGTATTAAATCCATTTTGCTGGGCCATGCTTACAGCATTTATGGTTTCGGTGATCGTTCCTATCTGGTTTACTTTAACCAGTAATCCATTTGCAATACCTTCATTTATTCCTCTTTCAAGTCGGTTTACATTAGTTACAAACAAATCATCTCCTACCAACTGTATTTTTTTACCCAATGTATCGGTCATTAATTTCCAACCCTTCCAGTCATCTTCAGCCATACCATCTTCAATGGAGATAATGGGATATTGTTTTACCCAGTTAGCCCAAAAATCAACCATCTTTTCGCTGCTTAATTTTTTGCCATCGCTTTTATGAAAATGGTAAACTTTTTTTGCTTTATCATACATTTCGCTAACTGCCGGGTCAAGCGCTATGGCTATTTGTGAACCAGCTTTATAACCTGCGGCAGTTATAGCTGTCATCACAGTTTCAATGGCTTCCTCGTTGCTTTGAATATTAGGTGCAAAGCCTCCTTCATCGCCCACATTGGTGCTGTATCCTTTTTTCTTAAGTACTGTTTTTAATGCATGAAAAATATCAACGCCCCATTGCAGGCCTTCGCTGAAAGAAGAAGCGCCAACCGGCATAACCATAAATTCCTGGAAGTCAATTTTATTATCGGCATGTGATCCGCCGTTTAAAATATTCATCATAGGGATAGGTAAAATCTTTGCATTGGTACCGCCAATATATCTGTACAAAGGCAGGTTAGCTTCCAGCGCTGCTGCTTTTGCCACAGCCATGCTTATGGCAAGAATGGCATTGGCACCAAGTTTTGCTTTGTTGGGAGTTCCGTCAAGGGCTATCATCATCGCATCAATGCCGGTTTGGTCGGCAACATCCCATCCTAATAAATTATCAGCAAGAATAGTATTGATATTTTTTACAGCCTTAAGCACACCTTTACCGCCATATAATTTTTTGTTGCCATCACGCAGTTCAACGGCTTCATGAACGCCTGTGCTGGCGCCACTTGGTACTGCAGCACGGCCCATGTGCTCATTTTCTGTTAAGATATCAACTTCTACTGTTGGGTTGCCACGGCTGTCTAATATCTGGCGGGCATGAATGGAGGCGATGTAACTCATAATTTTCGGGAGTGTATTAATTGGTTAATGATTTAAAGATTTCTTCCAGGCTATTGCTTTCACTTTGCAAAGAAACAATGTTCAGATTATTTTTCAAACTCAATTCAAGTAACTGCTTCCTTACTGATTCCGGGTTTGTGGTTTGCAGTTTATAGTTCGTTGTTTGCAACTGCACGATATCACTTACTTCACTTATGGAGCTCAACAGATTCTTTGATATACTTTCTTTGAATTCAACAATGACGAAATGAGTATCCTTTTTACCTTTCTGTAAATTGGCTAATGAATCATCCGCTACGATTTTTCCTTTGTTAATAATGATCACCCGGTCGCAGATAGCTTGTACTTCCTGTAAAATATGTGAAGAGAACAGCACAGTTTTATCAACACCCAGTCTTTTTATTACTTCTCTTATCTCCACGATCTGGTTTGGGTCTAACCCGCTGGTAGGTTCATCCAGGATCAACACTTCCGGGTCGTGTATCAAAGCTGCGGCCAGGCCAACACGTTGTTTGTAACCCTTGCTTAACTGGCCTATCTTTTTATTGGCTTCAACAGTTAATCCTACTGTTCTTATTACTTCTTCTATCCTTTCCTTTTTATTTTTTACAGCATGTATATTGGTGATAAAATCAATGTATTCCCTTACATACATATCGTAATACAAAGGATTGGCTTCTGGTAAATAACCAATCTTCTTTTTTGTTTCGTTATTGTGCTCTTCAACTGCAAGCCCGCAAACTGTTGCTGTGCCTGTAGTTGCGGGTAAGTACCCGGTTATAATCTTCATAGTAGTTGATTTGCCTGCGCCATTAGGCCCCAGGAAACCAACGATCTCTCCCTTTGCTATGGTAAAGGATACAGCATCAACAGCTTTTTGTGGGCCGTAAATTTTTGTGAGATTATTTACTGTTATAGACATGAATAATATTAAGATGCAAATTAAAAAAACGCCGGGAGTAAAACCCGACGTTCAATTTAATACTTCGTTATTTTTTATCCCCGCTGTTGTCAGGGCTTTGATTTGGTCTTTGTTGTCCGCCCCGGTTTTGATTGGGCCTGTTGCGATTGCTGGTTGGGCCTTGTCCACCCGATCCTGACGATTGCCGGTTTGGATTATTGTTTGGTCTATTGCCACCAGAATTCTGCGAACGGTTTTGTGGATTTCCTCCACCTTGTTGAGGTCTTTCACCAGCCTGTTGCTGCCTGCCCCCGCCTCGGTTGGATTGATAGCCGCCAGCTCCCTGTTGACGGTTTTGAGGAGGCTGCCCTTGTCCACCACCCCCAGGGTTCTGCGAACGGTCCTGTCTTTGTCTTCCGCCGCCCTGTTGATTAGGGCCCCTTTCCTGGTCCCTTCGCTTGCGGCTTGTTTTTTCTAAACTCTTTAAACTGATCTGGCCCACAACATCAGCATAAGTTGGTTCAATTTCCTTTGGCTTATTGCTTACCACTTCAACAGGTTCAAGATCGGCAGGGCGAATGCCTTGCTTATTTAATTCTTTTATTTTTTTAACTCTTTCAATGGTTAATGGGTAGTGCTTGGTGCTGTCTGGCATTGTGTACCACATCAGGTTGCGAAAAATATCTTTCTTTACCAAAAATGCACGGCTTTTTTCCATTTCAAGCATATCTGCATCATCTGGAAAGAACTGCAGGGCATCCATATACGTATCGAGCTCGTAATTTAAACAGCATTTTAAACGACCGCATTGTCCGCTTAACTTGGTTTGATTGATACTTAAATTCTGGTAACGTGCAGCATTGGTATTTACACTCTTAAAATCTGTAAGCCAGCTGCTGCAGCAAAGCTCACGGCCACAACTGCCTATTCCGCCAACCTTTCCAGCTTCCTGCCTGGCACCAATCTGGCGCATTTCTACTTTTACTTTAAACTCGCCGGCATACAATTTTATAAGCTCTCTAAAATCAACACGGTCATCAGCAATGTAAAAGAAAGTGGCTTTCCGGCTGTCGGCCTGCAGTTCTACTTCGGCCATTTTCAGGTCAAGCTTTAACTGGCGGGCCATGGCACGGCTACGTATTAAAACCTGTGCTTCACGTGCTTTCGATTCCAGCATTTTGCCAATATCCGCTTCGGTGGCCCGGCGTAAGATCTTTTTAATATCCGGACTTTTTTCATCAACCCGGTGTTTTTTCATTTGCAGGCGCACCAGCTCACCAGTAATGTTTACCATACCTACATCAAAACCACTTACGCCTTCTACGGCTATCATATCACCCTTTTCAAAATGATGCAAAGTTGTATTCCTGAAAAAATCTTTACGGCTGCCATTATTAAAACTTACTTCTACTATGCGACAACCACTTTCAGGGTCGCTAAAGGGTAAGTTGGCAAGCCAGTCATGTACATTCATACGGTTACAACCGCCGCTTGCGCAACTGCCATGGCTCTGGCAACCACCCGGTGCTCCATCTTTTGAGGTACCGCAACCTCCGCTTCCACATCCCATATGCTGGTTAATTAAGAATTAATAATAAAAAAATTAAGAATTTTTGGGAGCCCGGCGGGAGAATTACTATTTGGCTTCATTGGCGTCGCACTCTTTTACTGTATTTCTATATTCGGCAGGTAAAGTTCCGTACTGAGCGAAGTCGAAGTATGGTTTGCCGTACAAGTGAGTGACACAACGATGGTGAATATTGATTATATGTTGACTACAAAATAATCTACTTAGTAAAACCTATGCCGCTGCCCAATCTCCTCAACTCACCAAAATTAATGATTTGTTGTTAATAATGTGATATAACCTGATGGAAAGGGCATGAAATAACATTTTAGCATTGGCATTACGTTCAATATAGTAGCTGGCCTTATCCAATTCGTTGATGATGGCTTCCTGCTGGGCCAGGTCGCAGAGTTTGTTGAGTCGGGCGGCGAAGTCGTTAGTTGGTTGTCCGTGGTTCGCCCCTAGGGCCCTGTGGGTTGTCAGTTGTCCGTTGTCTGCTCTCATTACCCTCAACCTTACTGCTTCTTCCAGTAGGTGAATAAAGTATTTAAGGAACTGTTTTTGCTTTTCCCGACCCAGTTTTGCGGTTTCGTCGATCCATTTTACCTGGGCTACCGGCCCGGTACGTATGATGGCATTCAGCCATTCTCTCAGCATTACCTCCCAGTCATCATCGGCATGCTGTAATAATTGCAGGGCCTCCCGGTAATTACCTTCGGCAAGGGCGGCAACCTGCTGGGCCTTTTCTATTTTAACACCGGCATTCAGTTCAAGGCCCGCTTCAACTTCTACATTGGTAAGCAAAGGAATTTTTACAAGCTGCGTACGGGATAAGATGGTGGGCAGGATAATATCCTCATTTTCGGCAACAAGAATAAAAAGTGTATTTGGCGGCGGCTCTTCTATCAGTTTAAGAAGGATATTTCCAGCCTCACCTAAAAATTCAGGCATCCACATGATCAGGATCTTGTATTCGCTCTCAAAACTTTTAAGATTAAATTTTCGGATAATGTCATAGCTCTCATGCCGTGTAATATTCCCCTGTTTATTTATTGCAGTTTGAATTTTTGCATTCGGGTGTTCTTTTAAAAATTCAATCCAGTCCTGCGCATTGCCGTAGGGATTTTGTTTTATAAAATCTCTCCATTCTAAAATGTAATCTGTTGCTATTGGCTTATTATCATTGGAATTTCTTACAACCGTTGGATATGAAAAATGAATATCGGGATGTGCCAGTTGTTTTGTTTTTACACATGCAGAACATTCACCGCAACTGTCTTTTGGTAATTCAGAAAAAAGTTCTGATTCCCCGGACTCATTTCCAAATAATGAGACTTCCTGTTTTTTCAAGTTCTTGCAATTAACTCTTTCGCAAACCACATACTGCGAAAAAGCAATAGCGAGTGACAAACCTCCGCATCCTTCTCTTCCTAAAAAAAGCAAGGCATGGGCCATCCTGTTGCTTTGAAACATATCAACCAAATGTTTTTTTGTTTCAACCTGTCCTATAACATCTTTAAACTGCATATAATCTTTCTGAATTAGAACAGGGTTTTTTGAATTGCAGTATCGGTTGATTTTAAAAAATCGATACGATTTTTTTGCTCGTAAGCCTTAAAATTTTCTATCCAATTATCTAAGTTGCTTATATCCTTAAATTCATACCAGGCACGAAAAATCTGTATATTATAAACGGGGTGAGGGATATGATTTGTTGCAATGTGGTCAACCAAATATTCAAAAAACTTATCGGATGCATCTGTTTTTAAAACGAAACCCATTTCAATATTAACTTTTGGAAAACCACTGTTTTCAAATTCTCCTGTATTGGTAAGGGTTCGCAATTTGCGCTCTGCATTTATACCATCCATTCCCCTGTAAAGCAGGTAATATCCAAAATGTTCGATACTTTTATAAAATACGATTTCCATATTATATCCAGTCTTTTGTAAGATTATCTATT
>JAYUYX010000244.1:0-3404 GCA_043752205.1 Chitinophagaceae bacterium | reverse complement strand
GAGGATGAATTTCTTCCTGACAGGAGGGGATATAATTTCGATGGATGCTCACCGGGGCAATTGTATAAAGCGACCGTTAAAGACAAACAGATTGTATTTCCAGGTGGGGCATCTTATCGTGTACTTGTATTGCCATTTTTTAAAACAATGACTCCTGCCTTATTACAAAAAATTCAATCACTTATTTTAGATGGGGCTATCGTAATTGGCGAACCTCCTGTAAAATCACCAGGGTTGTCAGGCTTCCCTGCATGTGACTTGAAAGTGCAATCAATTGCAAGTGAAATGTGGGGAGGGCAGCAACCACCAGCAACACAAACCGAAATAGATTATGGTAAAGGAAAAATTATTTGGGGAGGAGAATTAGATGCTAAAAAAACAAATGAACTTTATCCATCTTATTTCGCTACAGCTAATTTATTAGCAACAATGGGCATAGCAGAAGATTTTAAAACGGATATGCCAGTTCGTTACACGCACAGAACTACTAACGATGCTGATGTTTATTTTGTAAGTAACCGCACCGATAAACCGATAAGAGGTAATTGTACTTTTAATTTATTTCACGATAATAATTCACCAGAGCTTTGGGATGCAGTTACTGGCGAAATAAGAAAATTGCCTCGGTTTACCAATGTTGGAAATCAATTTTCTGTTCCATTACAATTCGATTCTTTTCAAAGTTTTTTTATAGTGTTTAATAAGAAGTCTAAGGCCGTATTAAATGGGGAGCAAAATTTTGCAGAAATAACAGGTATTACCACGCTTACCGGCTCATGGAATTTATCTTTTGATACGATATGGGGTGCCCCCAAAAAATAAGGTTTGATTCCTTAAGTGATTGGTCGGTAAGCCAGGATAAAGGAATTAAATTTTATTCGGGCATAGCGGTGTACAGAAAACAGTTTGATTTTACAAAGTCAATTGATGCTGGTAAAAATACCCGCTATTATATTGATTTGGGTGAAGTAAAAAATTTAGCAAAAGTAAAATTGAATGGAAAAGATGTAGGAACAATTTGGACCAGTCCGTGGAGGGTGGATATTACCGGGTTGTTAAAGAAAAATGAAAATGTACTGGAGATAGAAGTGGCAAACCTTTGGCCCAATCGCCTTATTGGCGATGAGCAATTACCTGATGATGGCATTAGTGATGAAAAGTGGCCAGGCTGGTTATTAACAGATAAAAAACGAACGAGTGGCAGGTACACATTTACCACATACAAACATTATACAAAAGATGCGCCCTTGTTAAAATCTGGCCTGCTCGGCCCGGTTACAATTCAAAAAGTATCTTTTTAAAAGCTATATAAAAATGAAAACATCCTCAAGAAGGAAATTTATAAAATCTGTTTCAATCGCAGGCTTATTATCACCTGTAATGCCAGCGGCTCAAGCTAGTAGTTTTGTAGATGAAGAACCACGAAAAGTTTTTACAATAGATGTACAGCTAAAAGACGATTACCTGTCCGCTATTAAAGCTGAACTAATAAAAGAGTGGCCGAAAAATAAAACCATCAACTTAGTTTTTCATGGCCATTCCGTTCCATCAGGCTATTTTGTAACACCGGATGTAAAGCCACTGCAATCCTATCCCTTGCTTTTATTGAAAGAGCTAAAGAAAATATATCCTTATGCTGTAATCAATATTATACTTACCTGTATTGGTGGAGAAAACTCGGAACACGGAGCCAAGCGTTTTAAAAAGCAAGTGCTCAATCACAGGCCCGATGTGTTGTTTATTGATTATGCTTTGAATGATACCGGTATTGGTGCAGCAGCTTCCCGTAAAGCATGGGAGTACATGATAAAAGCAGCATTGAAAAAAAACATTAAAGTTATTTTACTAACTGCCACACCAGACCAGCGGGTAGATTTATTAAGCACGGAAACTGATTTACAAAAAATTTGTACCCAGGTTATTGAATTATCAAAAGCATATCAAACAGGCTTAGTAGATAATTATACGGTTTTTCAGCAACTGGTTTCATCGGGAGAAAAGTTAACAGATTATATGTCGCAGGTAAATCATCCCAATGAAAAAGGGCATCAGTTGGTGGTGGATGGAATGATGAAATATTTTTAATGACTTTTTTTAATATTAAAAACAAATGAAGTATAGCTGGTTAATAAGTATATTATTTCTTCAGGCGTTTACTGTTGCAAATTCTTTTTCGCAAACATTAAATAAACCTTTGCATATTGTTAAGCAAAACAACAATGACCCTGCTTACATTTTCAAAAACCCTCCAGAATCTGCAAAGCCCGGTGTGCTATGGATGTGGATGGGATCCAATCTTTCCAGAAAAGGAATCACCAAAGATTTAGAAGCATTAAAAAAACAAGGCTTTAATAAAACCACCATGTACAGCCTGGCAGATATTACCACGCCATGGAACAGGGAAATATATAAAAGCCCAAATCCCGACATTATAGCATGGACAGCCCCCTGGTGGAAATTGGTTCGCCATGCGGCCATAGAATCAAAAAGACTGGGAATGGATTTTGGCATGCACAATTGCCCGGGCTATGAAAGCAGTGGCGGTGTTTGGATTACACCAGAACTTTCTATGCAGGAACTATGCTGGTCTGTAACGGATACGGTTAGTGGCGGACAAAATAATATTTATGCAAAGCGGCCAACTGTTGACCTAAGAGCAAAACTGGTATGGCCGGTATTTAATCCTGAAACAGGATTGGTGGAAAGCCCAATCACCGAAGCAAGAAAAACATTTTATAAAGATATAGTGGTGCTTGCATTGCCTGCTGAAGGTGTTGTTGCAAAAGAAAGTATAGTAAACCTGAGTGACAAAATGCAGCCTGATGGAAAATTAAACTGGAATGCGCCACCCGGTAAATGGATGGTGTATCGTTTCGGTCACACCACAATGGGCACCATCATTCAGCCGGCACAATGGAAAGCAACAGGTTTGGAATGCGATAAGATGAGTGAGGAAGCAGTAAACTTTCATCTCAATCATGTTATCACAGAAATAAAAAATAATATCGGTGATTTAATTGGCACCGGATTTACGCATGTGTTGTTTGACAGCTATGAAGCAGGCACACCAACTTGGACGCCCAAAATGCCGAAAGAATTTTTAGCAAGAAGGGGTTATGATTTAGCAACTTATCTTCCGGCATTTGCAGGCCGTGTAATTAACAGCCAGCAAGACACTGCAAGATTTAGAAATGATTTTGATGAAACCGTAAAAGATTTATACCGGGATATTTATTTTAAAACCATTGCTAAAAAACTGCATGAAGCAAACCTGAAATTTGCCTGCGAACCTTACGGTGGCCCCTGGCGGCAGGATGATGTGTTGCCATTAATTGATAATGTGATGACAGAATTCTGGACAAGCGACAGTATTTATAATCCCTTTTTAAAATTAACGGTTGCTT
>JAYUYX010000243.1:0-19914 GCA_043752205.1 Chitinophagaceae bacterium | reverse complement strand
TATAAGAGGATCAACATATTGGGCAAAGTTTTTTTGGGCTAACAGGGCCAAAGAGGAAAAGAGAAAAAGAGATAAGAGAAAGAATATTTTATATTTCATGCAAAGCATTTTGCACAAGATAAAGCTTATTAAAAAAATCAGCAAGCCATAAAAAAAGCTCCACGAGGGAGCTAAAATTTTTAAGAGAATATTTTTTTAAAAAGGCAAATCATCAACCGCTGATCCTGAATTTGCAGGCTCTGTTCTTACAACAGGCGCTGTCCCCATCCCTGCATGGCTAACATTACCTGAGTTGGAACCTTGCCCTTCTTTATTACCCCCCAGCAGCTGTATGTTTTGAACCCGCATGCGTAACGTTGCTGCCGGCTGACCTTCCTTGTTAGTATAAGGATCGGCTTCCGGCGAGCCTTCGGCATACACGGATGTTCCTTTTACTAAATAGGGTGCAATAGCAGTGCGGTCTGTCCAGTAGGCACATTCAACCCAGGTGGTTCTTTCCTTTTGATTGCCCTGTGCATCTTTAAAACGTTCTGTGTGTGCTACGCTGAAGTTGATAACGTGTTTACCGTTAATTTCCTTTACAATGCAATCTTTACCAAGATTGCCGATGATCTGAAGTTTAATCATAACTGTGTTTTTTAAATTATTAATCGATGTATCTGGTTGTGCTTAAGTTATGTTTTTGGTAAAGTTAAAAGCTAATCCCATATAGCAGCCCGGGGTGCATTCAATGTGCGTAAGTAATGAAGCAATTGCCCCGTATGCACACTCTCGTGGTATGCCGTACGCAATAAATAATCCCCAAGCTTACGGTGCTGATTTTTTTCCTTGCGGATGATCTGTACTTCTTCCAAATCCTTTAAGGAAAAGGAATGTATCATTTTTAAGAATTTCTCCCGGTAAGGCTGTGCATTCTTTAATTCATCATCAACATTATTGTATGGGTTACCGGTTAATGGACTTTCGTAATTGCCCAATACTCCCTGGTGTAAAATAATATGATGAAATATATTCTCCGATTCCAGAACGTGGCGTATCATTTCAAAACAGCTCATAGCGCTTGTATCAGGCCGCCAATATAAATTTTCTTCAGAAATGGATTTCCAAACCTTGATACTCCTGCGGCGTACCTCCTCAAAATTCAATATCAGTAATTCTTTCGCATTCATGGCCTGCCTGTTGTGATCAGTATATAAAAATTTGTTGTTCAATCTTAGTTCATTTTCTTCTTTAAAGTACTAACCTGGCTTTGCAGGTTGTTTACCATACTTGCCAGCGAATTCATATCCCATCGTTGCTGCATACTTACCTTACTGATCACCATTTGTGCCTGCCACAATTCAACAACATCTTCTGCGTTAACCTGGTATGGCTGGTATTGGGGGTTATCGCTTACTAAGGTTAATTTATTTTTACTGCGGCTGTTTTTTTCAACTCTTTTATAAACAATACCTTCATTACGGCTTACTACTATATATGCCTGGCTGTTTTTTATATCAGTTGCATCCTCAATTTTTTCACCTACTATAATACTTCCGCTGGGTGTAGGTAGCATACTGTCGCCTATAATTTCAAATGCACGGTAATTACCTCCTGCCAACATAGGTAATGTAAATGTATTCAGCTCATCAATAAATTCCGTATCGGCATAACTGGCCAGGTAGCCGGCTGCGGCTTTTACAGGTACAAAGTGAATTACATTCCTGTCGGCACTCATCATTTTCTGCTGGCGGCGCTTAGCCAGATAATTATCGGCATTATTGCTCAGGTCCTTAAGCAATAATTCATCCAATGATAATTTGAAAATATCGGCAAGGATTTCTAGAACATCAAGCCGGGGGTCGGCACGTTCTTCTTCATAGGCTCCTATTAAAGATCGTTTAATACCGAGTTTGGTTGCAAATTCTTCCTGAGTCCAGCCCCGGAGTTTGCGAAGATATTTGAGATTTTGTCCTGCTATTGACATGGTAAACTAATTTGATTAGCACAAATATACTAATTAATTTAGTTTAACAAAATTATTTTTTGGAATGCCACAGAGTCCCGGAGGCACAGAAGAAATAATTGTCATTTCAACCAGCGGGAGAATCTGAATGTCCACTATGAATAGATTTCTCCCGATGGTCGAAATGACAGGAATTAATTACCCTGCCAATCCGGTAAACGGCCAGGTGTGTATGGTGCTTTATTTCGCTCCAAAGTATTTTCTATATTTTTTATGGCCTCGCCAATTGCTTTTAACTCATTATATACAGGGGTGAATTGTTTGGCAGCTATTGTATATGCATTCATAAAAGTTGTTGTTGGCGCAGCAGTGGTGCTCCACAATGCTCCTGTTATTGCTCTAATACGACCATTGATGGAGGGCAATGTTTCAAACTCCCTCCTTGCCAACGTTGCATCTCCATTCAGTTTTGTATTTACATCTGTTAATCGTTTTTCCAGGTCTCCAATTGTTTTAGCAATATCAACCGGCATAGCTGGTGTTTCAATACTCGCCTGCTTTACATATTTGATCTTGGTCACCTGTTCCTCCCTATATGCATCTGCAGCGGCACTTACCCTTCTCAACTCAGCAACTTTTTTGCTGAAATCTTGTAAGGATTTTTTATCAGTTGCAGGAATGGTAGCATTGTTTAGGCCAACAGTTTTAAATGGTTTAGGCACCACCAGTTGGGTATACCGGCCATCTTCAAACTTGCTGAGCGAAACTTTATAATTTCCGGGCAAAGCCATGTAACCAATTTCAGGCGAACTGAAAGCAAATGATTCATCAAACTGTGTAAAATCTATAGGGCCAAATGGTGCATACCTAAAATCCCATACGATCCTGCTCATTCCTTTTTTTGCGGGTGCTTTTATTCTGCGTACTACATTATTCTCTTCATCTAATACCGTGAATAATAAATGAGGAGCCAGTTGTTCATCTTCCAACCTTAATGAATCCATCGAAGGATAATAAGGCGCTTCCCCTTTTTTAATTTTTTCTTTTTCCAGCTCACGCCTTTTTTCCTTAATGGTCTTTATATCATCCTTTAAATAATAAGTGAACACTGCACCAACTTTTGGATTAGGTGTTGTAAAAAAACTTTCGCCCTGAAATCCCTTGCCTCTTACACCCAATGTTACAGCTTCAATAAACATCAATGCATCTTTAACAGGATAAATTGTGGCAGCATTCCCAAGGTCTTCTTTTTTAAAATGACGCAATGGAGTGTAATCATCCAATACATAAAAACCGCGGCCAAATGTAGCCAGTACCAGATCGTTCTCTCTTTTTTGAATGGCAATATCTTTTACAGAAATAGTTGGCAAACCATTCTTCAGCTGGATCCATTCCTGACCGCCGTCAATGCTGAAATAAACACCAAACTCGGTACCTGCAAATAAAAGGTTTGGATTTACATGATCTTCTGCAATGGTATAAGCAGTCCCTCTCTCAGGCAGATTATTCTGGATAGGCCGCCAGCTTTTACCGCCATCGGTTGTTTTATAAATGTATGGATGAAAATCACCGTAGCGATGATGATTAAAAGTTACATAAGCAACATTCCTGTCGTGCTGGGAAGTAATGATCTGGTTTACATAAGTTCTTTCTGGAACGCCGGCAATATTATCAACCCTGGTCCAGGTTCTTCCTCCATCGTTAGTAATCTGGATCAGACCATCATCAGTGCCTACGTAAATGGTATTCTCCTCAAACTGTGATTCAGCAACCGTTGTTGTGTTACCATAAATATCTGTAGAGCCATTTTTTGCAACTGCATCAACACTCCACACTTTTCCCATTACTTCCAGTTTATTCCTGTCTATCTGCCTGCTTAGGTCGCCACTTATTTTTTTCCAGGTATTGCCCTGGTCATCTGTACGGAATAATTTATTGGATCCAAAATACAAGCGCTTATTATCAAACTTAGAAAGTAATAAAGGAGAGTCCCAGTTCCATCGGTTAGCAGTTTCGCCCTCGTCTTCCTGTGGCTGTATATACAAGAACTCGCCACTCTTTTTATCATACCGGCTTAATGCACCATACTGTGCCTGTGCATACACAATATCTGGATTGGTTTGATCAACCTGGGTTTCAAAACCATCTCCTATACTGGTAAAATACCAGTCTGAGTTCATGATGCCATTCATGCTTAATGTACGGGAAGGCCCACCAATACTAAAGTTGTCTTGAGTACCCCCATGAATATGATAGAAGGGATAGGCATTATCAGTAGCTACTTTGTAGAATTGTGTTACCGGCAGGTTTGCTTTAAAATTCCAGTTTTCCCCTGCATCAAAACTTTCGTATACACCACCATCGCTGCCCACCAGGTAATGTTTAGTATTTGTTGGATTGATCCAGATAACATGGTTATCAATATGCTTGCTCTTTTCGCCAAGGTTGGTAAATGTTTTACCGCCATCTTTACTTACAACCATATAAGCATTTATGATGAACAGTTTATTAATATCCCCTGGATCGCAGAATATTTTCTGATAGTAATTACCACTGGATGTGTAGCCCCCTTGTTTTGCCCAGCTGGCGCCACGATCTGTGCTTTTAAAAACACCACCTTTGCCTTCTGTAGCTTCAACAACTGCATATAAGATATCAGGATTTACAGGAGAATAATTTAAACCAATCCTGCCCAGGTCGCCGGCAGGAATTCCATTCATCATTTTGCTCCAGGTAGTGCCGCCATCAGTACTTTTATACATGGCCGATTCCGGCCCGCCGCCAATATAAGTAAATACTTTACGCTGGCGCTGATGTGCTGCAGCATAAACAATATTTGGATGACGGGGATCTACCATCACTTCATTAAAACCGGTATGTTCACTTACAAACAGAACCTGTTTCCAGGTTTTGCCAGCATCAATAGTTTTATAGATCCCTCTTTCACCACCTGATTTCCATAATGGCCCATAAGCAGCTACGTAAATAATATCGCTGTTGGTAGGATCAATGGCAATGCGGCCAATATGTTCTGAATTTTTTAATCCCATATTCTTCCAGCTTTTGCCGGCATCATCCGATCTGTAAATACCATCACCATAAGCAACAACCCGCTGGTTATTATTTTCGCCACTTCCCACCCACACTACGTTAGGGTTTGAAGGATCTATTGCCAGGCAGCCAATTGAAAAAGAGCCTTCCCCATCAAACAATGGATTAAAAGTTATACCTGCATTTGTTGTCTTCCATACACCGCCTGCGGCTGCTGCCACATAGTATTCGCTGTGGTTAGATGGATTAACTGCAATATCTGCAATACGCCCCGATGTTATAGCAGGACCTACACTTCTAAAACTTAAACCGGCTAGCGATATATTCTTTAAAGAGTCTGCAGCCTTTGGCTTTACAATAGCATCTGTTTTCTTTTGTGCGGTAACAGATACTGAAATAAAAAGCGTTAAAGTCCAAATAAGGGTTTTGCTCATTTGCATAAATCAGGGTTTTGTAGTTACTAAATTAAGCGGTTTATCTCAAAAGCAATTACGATTTATAAAAACAAAACAGCCACGAACCTGCCTGGCGGCAGATAGGTTACACTGATTTACACGAATAATAAAATAGCATTAGTGAAAATTCGTGTAATTCGTGGCAACATGCCTTATTTTTGCAGCAAACTTATTTTATGAACTACACTCTCATAATACATAGTATTCTTCGCTGGGCTGTTTTGCTTTTAGGTATTTGGGCAGTGTTTTCTGCTTTGGGAGCTGTACTGTCAAAAAGAAATTATAGAAGCAGCGATAATAAGGTTGGCCTGTTCTTTATGATCAGTTGTGATATACAATTATTATTAGGGCTGTTTTTATATTTCTCCGGCATGTGGTTCGATAAAGTAAAGGCCGGAATGGGGACTGTAATGAAAGATCCCGCTGAGCGTTATTTTGCCATGGAGCATGGATTAATGATGATCATAGCATGGCTGCTGGTACACGTAGGCCGCAGTATGGTAAAACGTGCCGATACAGATGCACAAAAACACAAGCGTACATTAATATATTTTGGTATTGGCTTAATTATTATTTTAGCAATGATCCCCTGGCCTTTCCGCCAGCCGGGTATTGCCAGACAACTATTTCCTCAATTCTAAAAAAGATATCCGACCCTTATATGGCTAAGAAAAAAGAGCAACCCATTATCCTTATTACCAATGATGACGGCATTACTGCCCCCGGAATAAAGAACTTAATAGAAGCAGCAAAAACTTTAGGAAAAGTAATCGTAGTTGCGCCTGATAAAGCACAAAGCGGCATGGGCCATGCTATCACCATCGGCGATCCTTTGCGCATGGATAAAGTGGATATGTTCGGTGATGTAGAAGCCTGGCAAACATCCGGCACCCCGGTTGATTGTGTTAAGCTGGCTGTTGATAAGATACTCCACCGCAAACCCGACCTCTGCATCAGCGGCATCAACCACGGAGCCAATCATTCCATAAATGTAATTTACAGCGGTACTATGAGTGCTGCCATGGAAGCATCCATTGAAAGCATACCCAGCATTGGTTTTTCTTTAATGGATTACCGTTTTGATGCCGACTTTAGTGCGGCACAATTTTATGCCAATAAAATTATTAAAACAGTTTTAGCAAATAAATTAGATAAGCACCTTTTATTAAATGTAAACATCCCCTCGGTACCTAAAAAAGAAATAAAAGGAATTAAGCTTTGTAAACAGGCGTATGCAAAGTATAAAGAGGAATTTGATGAACGTATTGATCCTCACGGAAAAAAATATTACTGGTTAACAGGCGAGTTCATCAATTTTGATAAAGATGAAGATACCGATGTATGGGCATTACAAAATAATTATGTAAGTATAGTACCTGTGCAATTTGACCTTACCAATTACACATTGAAAAAACTATTGGAGAAGAAGAAATTATTCAAATGATATTTAAAAAAGACAATTTTATATTTGGTGCTATTTTAGGTTTTGTTGGGCCTATCCTGGGGATACTTCTTTTTAAGTTTGTAAAGTTCCAATCCTTCAGCTTTGCCAATGTATTTAAATACATGTACCTGGAACAGGGCCACCGTACATTCAGCGTAGCATTAAGCCTGGCACTTATGATAAATGCTGTGTTGTTCACAATCTATATCAACACACATAGAGACCATACAGCAAAGGGGATCTTTGTACTTACTTTAATTTATGGGCTCATTGTGCTAAGTATTAAAACGTTTTCGTAATTTTTACTGGCGGACAATCTTCACCTTTAATTTTTAACTTGCAGCATGCGTTACTATATCATTGCCGGTGAAGCAAGTGGCGACCTTCACGGCAGTAATCTTATCAAGGAATTAAAAAAGAAAGATCCTTCAGCAGCAATACGCTGCTGGGGTGGTGATAAAATGGAAGCTGCCGGTGCCACACTGGTAAAGCATTATAAAGAGCTTGCTTTTATGGGTTTCCTGGAAGTGATCAAAAATCTTGGCACCATTCTCAAAAATATAAAAGTTTGTAAAGCAGATATTCTCCAGTTTCAGCCTGATGCCATCATACTTATTGATTATCCCGGCTTTAATTTACGCATTGCAGAATGGGCAAAAGAACAGGAATTTACTGTAATTTATTATATCTCTCCACAGGTTTGGGCATGGAAAGAGAGCCGGGTGAGACTTATAAAAAGATGTGTAGACAAAATGCTCGTCATCTTACCATTTGAAAAAGAATTTTATAAAAAATGGAATTATGAAGTAGAATATGTGGGGCATCCTTTAGTAGAAGTTGTTGATGAATTTTTGAATAAGGAACAGGTGATAACGAATACTGAAGAAGGAAGTAAACAAACTATCGCATTATTACCCGGTAGCCGCCAGCAGGAGATTCTTAAAAAACTCCCCATCATGCTGGAAGTAGCAAAGCATTTTCCCAATTATCAATTTGTTGTTGCAAAAGCACCAGGACTTGACGAAAGTTTTTATGCAGATCTTTTAGCTCCTTATCCAAATGTTTCATCGGTTGTTAATAAAACTTATGATCTTCTGATACAATCAACCGCAGCACTGGTAACCAGTGGTACCGCAACTTTAGAAACAGCTTTATTTGCTGTTCCGCAAGTGATCTGTTATAAAGGAAGTTCCATAAGTTACCATATCGCCAAACGGCTTATAAAAATAAAATTTATAGGCCTCGTAAATCTTATCATGGATAAGGAAGTAGTTAAAGAATTGATACAGGATGAACTGACAGTAGAGAACCTGAAACATGAATTGAACCTACTCTTAACAGATAAAGAAAAGCAACAACAGGTTACTGCCGATTATGCATCACTAAAAGACCTGTTAAGCAAAGGAGGCCATGCGTCGGCCAATGCCGCAGCAAGTATTTACAGCTACCTTATTTCCCTACCGCAATAATTTTATGGCCAGTATGATCATGGCCAGCAGAAATAACAAAATAGATAACCTGTTTATACCATGCATATATTTTACAAATGTAGAATGCGGCCTGTTGGGGTCTTTTTTCTTCAGGTATAAATATTCGGCTATCTGGCTAAATACACTCATGATGTTAAATTATGCCTGTAAAATTAATATTTAAAATTAAATGCATCACTTTTGTTAAAGGTTACAGATTAAAAAATCCTGAACAGTTCAAATTGCGTACTTGTTGTAAAAAAATAATAAAATGAAATATATTTTCAGCCTGATGATCATAATGGCATCCGCTTTAACCGCAAATGCACAACACCGTAAATATACAGTTACAAAAGCGGATGCAGAATGGCGCAAACAATTAACTTCGGAACAATACCAGGTTACCCGTAAAAAAGGAACAGAAAGAGCCTACAGTGGAGTTTATTGGGATAATCATGAAAAAGGCACCTATAAATGTATTTGTTGCAGCCAGGAGCTTTTTACATCAGCCACAAAATTTGAAAGTGGAACAGGATGGCCAAGTTTTTGGCAACCAGTTAAAAAGGCTAATGTGGAAGAAATTAGCGACAACAGCTATGGCATGGTACGTACTGAGGTAAACTGCAGCCGTTGTGGCGCACATTTAGGGCATGTTTTTGATGATGGTCCTAAACCAACGGGGCTAAGATATTGTATGAATTCTGCTTCGCTTAAATTTGAAAAAAAATAACAAGGTGGCACCAAATAACTCCTGCGACTCAACTTTACTGCTCTTAAGGGGTTTTGATATTTTTAAACATATTACTGATGAAGAATATGAAGAACTTGACTTGGTGCATAATTATGTAGAAGCCGCAAATGGAGAATACATTTATTTCCCCCATCAAAACCGAAACAAACTATATTTTGCAAAAGATGGTTTTATTAAACTCGGTTATATAGATGATGAAGGCAACGAAGTAATCAAAGAGATTATTCAAAAAGGTGAGGTTTTTGGACAGCTTACTTTAGAGAAAAATAATGAACAGGATGAATTTGCTCAGGCTTATAAAAGTGATGTAAGCTTATGTGCCTTTACCATGGAGGATTTTTTACGCCTGTTGCAACGTAAGCCTGATATGGCCATTGCATTTAGTTTTCATTTGGGCAACAAACTCCGTAAAGTAGAGAACAGGCTGTTGAATATTTTAAATAAGGATGTTAAAAGCAGGCTGGCTCAACTATTGGTACAGATGGCTGTTGATAATAATGAAATTATAGGGAACACAGCTGTTATAGAAAAATTTTTAACACACGAAGATATTTCCAAACTTATTGGTTCATCCCGCCAAACTGTAACTACAACCTTAAATCAATTTGAAAAACAGAACCTGATCAGCATCTCCAAAAAGATGATCACCATTAATGATTTTGGGCTCTTAAAAACAGTAAGTGAAAGTTAAGAAATGTTACAGGTTATAAGTAGTAGCCAGTTCCTTTAATTTAAGAATATTATCTACACCCAATTTTTCAAACAAACGGGCCTTATGTGTACCAACTGTTGAGGTTTGAATATTTAATGATTGAGATATTTCGGTAACCGTTTTTCCTTCAAGTAATAAAGAAACAATTTCAAATTCACGTGGCGAAAGTTCATTGAATGGGTTACCTGATTTTCCGGAAAAAGAATCTTCAGCAAGATTTTCGGCCAGTGTTTCGCTGATATATTTTTTACCGTTTAAAATAATATTGATAGCCCGGGTAATTTCTTCCAGTGGCGCTTCCTTCGAAATAAAACCATACGCACCGGCTTTCATAAATCGTTTTGCATAAATACTTTCGGCACTCATAGAGAACATTAGCACTTTAGCAGAAGGATAGGTTATATGTATATATTCCATTAGCCCTACTGTATCTGTTTTAGGCATCTGTATGTCAAGCATAATCAGGTCATATACATGCTCCTTCAGTTTTTCTACAGCACTATCTCCATTCATGGCTTCATGAACTTCAGCCGGGCTGTAAATTTCAGATAAGAGAATTTTGATGCCCGATCTTACGACAACATGATCATCAACTAGTAGAAATTTTTTCATTTGGATTACAGGGGGTTAAGGGTTTGCAAAATGCTTATCAAGTATAATTGCCTATTGAAGATAGAACTTTTTCTACATAATAATACACATATCATCTATATTTTAATATACCCTGTTACCTCATCTTTACTTTGTAAACCTGTAGTATATCTACTTATGAACAGTAGTAAATATGCGGAGTGATTTTCAAAACGCTTTAAAACATACAGGAGTATTGAAGATAAAAAATCCAAAACCAATCTACAATGTCGCTTATGAAAAAAAACAATTACCAATTTCCGTTTACTTCTTTCGTAAGAAATCCTGCATTTTATAATACGCAACTTAAAATAGAAGAAAAATACCGTTCTATTGTAGAGAATTCGGTACAGGCCTTTTTTCTTACGGAGGCCGATGAAACAATCCTGGAATCTAACCATGCTGCATCAATTATGTTTGGTTATTCTTCTGAAGAGTTAAAGAAATTAAAACGTTGGCAGATCATTTGCCAGACAGATCTTGCATTATTACCGGCATTACAACCAGAGAACAATTGCTTTTCTTTAACCGAAGCCACAGGAATTAAAAAGAACGGTGAAGAGTTTCCTATAGAGATTTCTTCTTCCATTTTTATTGATGCACAGGGCCAATACAAAAGCAGCATCATGATATCTGATATCAGCCTCAGAAAAAAAACAGAAGCGGCCATGCAGTTGAGTAATGAGCGTTATGATCTGGTAGTAAAAGCAACTAAGGACCTGGTTTGGGATTGGGACCTAATAACCGGTGATATATACAGAAACGGAAGCAACCTGATGGATGTATACGGGCACAGCAGCAATGATTCTATAGGAAATATTCATGACTGGTCAGATTTTATTCATCCACATGACAAAGAAAAAGTGATGGCTGATATTGATCACTTTACCCATTCAGCAACTGAAACTGCATTTAATTTTGAATACCGGTTTAAAAAAGAAGATGGCACCTATGCATATATTAACGACAAGGGCTACATCCTCAGGAATGAGACAGGTAAAGCTATACGAATGATCGGTGCAGCTGAAGATATTACTGAGCGTAAGAATATTGCACTTGCTATAGAAGAAAGTGAACAACGTTATAAAATGTTTGTGCAGCAAAGTACAGAAGGTATCTGGCGTATTGAATTTGCAGAACCTATGCACATCGGTACACCCATTGATGAGATGATATTGTATTGTTTCGACAATTCTTATCTGGCAGAGTGTAATGATGCATTTGCCCAGTTGTATGGATACCACACTGCTGAAAAAATAATTGGGTGCCCGCTGAATAGGCTGATGCCTGCTGATAACGAAGTTAATATAGCATTTCTGTTGAAATTCTTTTCAAACAAATTTGTAATTAAGGACGAAGTAAGCCACGAGGTGGATAAGGATGACAATCCTGTAATATTTTTGAACAATATGGTGGGTATCATTGAAGGCGATTATATACAAAGAGTATGGGGCACCCAAAGAAATATTACCGAACAGGTTGCACTTCAAAACACCCTTAATGAGGAAAGGGAAATAAGGCAGCAACAAATTACTGAAGCAGTAATTGCAGGACAGGAAAAAGAACGTACTGAATTAGGAGAAGAGTTGCATGATAATATTAACCAGATACTGGCCTCAACAAAATTGTATATTGAGTGTGCCATGAAAGATGAAAATCCACGTATGGATTTGATAGCAGAAAGTAAGCTGCTTATTGAAAAAGCCATGTTTGAAATAAGAAATCTTTCAAAATCATTACTGCCGCCGTCTTTGGGCAAAACCGGTTTGTTACAGGCCCTCCATGAATTGGTAGAGAATATTAATGAAGTAAATGAACTTTCTATACATGTTGACTGGAAGATCATGGATGAGAACAATATCTCCAATAAATTAAAACTTACTATTTTCAGGATAATACAGGAACAGTTAAATAACGTAATTAAGCATGCGAATGCACAACAAGTCATCATAAGCATTACAGAAACGGGTAAGCATATAAAACTGGGTATACAGGATAATGGAATAGGTTTTAATACCGAACTTAAAAGAAAGGGAGTTGGCTTAAGAAATATAAGCAGCAGGGCCCAGGTAAATAAAGGAGTGGTTTCTATAGATTCGGAGCCGGGTGCCGGTTGTGAAGTAATAGTAACCTTTCCGGTAGAACCAACTTCCTGATAATAATTTTTATTGTGTATCTGGTAAAGCCAGGCTAAGCAGGTGCTTTTTTATAATATTAAAATGCTGCCATGGTATAAAATGGCTTGCCCCGGGGATGATGATCACTTTTAGCTGTGCATTGTCTGACAGTTTTTGTTTACCATAATCCACATTTTTTACCGTTACAAATTTATCAGCGTCACCATGAATAAATGCTACCGGCATTTGCAAGGCCGCATATCCTGTATCAATGCCATACAAGTCTTTTTTAAAATAAATGATCTCGTTGTTTGAAGGTTTAAAAGCACCCGGCATAAGTAATCTTAACGGGGTGTACATAAAAAGGTAACGCCAGTATTCTTTAGGCTCAAGTGCTGGGGAAATAGACCCCGCCAGAATTACCAGCGATGCAAATTTATCCGGGTGATCCTGTGCCATCTGCACAATGACAGGGGCCCCGATACTATGACCTATAAGATGAACAGGTTTATTGTTATTCTCCTTTTTTATAACACTGTTTATCATATCAGCCTGCTCACTTAAATGATATGCAGAGCCGAAATCACTGTACCCAAAACCTGGCCTATCCACTGAAATTACCCTGAAATGCTGTAACAACTCCACATCCATCATGTAAATCTTAAACGCATCCCAACTGCCGGGTGAGCCATGTATAAAAAATAAGGTTGGCAGGCTATCATTACCAGTCTTAACATAATGCACAGAGACAGCTTTGGTCTCCACGCTCAAAAAACTTGCAGGAACATTTTTCTGTTGAAACTCTTTTTTGGCTTTGCTATCGCTTATCCTGAATTTCATACATGATTGGGCAAAGATTATCCAGCATGTTATAAATATCAACGCCCCCGATTTCAATTTCATTTTGCTTTTTTTATTCATCGGCATTAAAACTGTTTCAGGGTTTTTAGAACAGCCCTGTTTTCTTTAAACATCTGCATACCCTCTTTAACCGTTAAATATTTATACCCTTTTTTATGATTTTGCATGCTGATATTACACAACAGCTTAAAATGGCGGGCTATTTCTTTCCAGGCAAAGAAAAGGGAATGGCCGGGGTCATAAATATGCGTTGGCTCACTGCCGGCTCCATTCAACTCAATGATTGAAAAATTATTTCCTGCTTTAAGATCTTCCAGGTTACTGTACATGATGTCGAGCCTGCCAAAATAAAACCCAGGTATTTGCTTACATACCTCATTAAAGTTGCTGATAAATGTTTCGTCGGCCCAATGGCTTACATCAATGAACTTTGCTCCACGTGCATGATTGCCGTAAGGTACTAAATTCTTTTCCTCGTCTTTTATCAATATGGTATTCAACCCATCACCATATATTTTTTGCAACGCACCAAGTTGCAAATGATACCGTGGATCCTTTTCAACAAGTTGGGTTATGGGTGAAACGCCATCTCCTTTTACAATTAAAAATTCCTTGGATACAATGCCGGTTATAAATCCATTGGCTTCATCGGGCATGCGGCAATAAAAAATACCAACCTCCCGGGGGTAGGGTATAAATTCCTGTACCAGAAAATCCATTTTTATTTTAGCGGCATACGCAGTTACATCAGCTGGGGTAAATATCTTTTCTACTCCCCTGCCCTTCCCACCAATATCGGGTTTAGCAATGCATGGAAAAGGGATACCGGAATTTTCAACAGCATTTAAAATTTCAGCTGCTGCTGTATTATATTTAAAAAATAATGTTTTAGGAATATATTTTTCCGGAATGATATCATAGATCTCTTTTTTTGATTCCATCAAAAATCCAGCATTCTTAATGCTTGGATTGGCTGCATTAAAAAAGAAAAAAGAGCGTGCCTTTGCAGCATAATAAAACCATACAAAGTACATGGGGATGTAAACAATATCAAAAGGCCAGTACTCCCAATGTGTAAGCTTATGTATGAACAGTTTAAATTTCTTCACGTATAATTTTATTGTCGCTTAAGGAAATGGCGATAGTTTCTTTGAATTGCTTATGGTGCAGCAGGTCATGATGTGAAAAATCAATCACAGTGCCCTGTACAACGGCCTGTGTAATACTGAATGTCTTTATCCCCGTTTGCCGGTTAATGATAAATCCATTCTCAGTATCGCCATGATCAGTCTCATGAAAGTTACGTACAATTTCAGCCGTAATATTTTTTTCATCAGTGATAAAAGCATCAAATAAGTTTTTTCGCAGTTTGCTCACTTCTTCGCTGTATAGGGTGGAGGATGACCATATATAATTTCCCGAAATACTTAATGCGCTTTCATGTTTGTCATTCCCATCCCATCTTAACTCATGTAAACTGCCGTGCTGATAGAGTATTAGGGTAAAAGGCTCAATACAAGCCAGGTCAATTTCTTTAAAAAAATTAAGGGGTAAAACAGCTTCTATGATCTCCAGTAGTATCAATCCCCTGCTTTTACGATATGACGCTGCGGCAATATGTTTTACAAAAGCGCCGTTCAATAAAACGCCTACAGTTCCATCATTGGCGGCTGCAAACCAGGTGCCTCCTGCTTTTGCATCTTTGGGAAAAATTGTTCTTTTATTATTAAGTATATGAAAAGCAGGGGCCGCAGCATTTTGCCGTTGTATATTTTCATCCCTGTTTGAAGTAATGATCGCCGAATGTTGTAGAGAAACAAAACTTACTGTGCACATTGCTGGCGGTATTGTAAAGTGGAAGCTGCTACACCAAAGCCATCTGCAATCTTGATATCCTTAAGTGTAAGCAATGCTACCTTTATTAAGGCCTGGTGATGAATGCAATGTTCCAGGTTGTACAACACTTCCCTGTAATAATTAGATTCAATGCATATAGAATTTTCTGCAGTTTCACAGAATATGTTTACTTTTTTATCTGGCAGCTCCAGGTTAAACTGTATGTCTTTGATGACGTCAATAGCTGCAGCTATATTGTTTTCGTACAGGGTATTTCTTTTACGGTCATCGTAATTTATTGCAGCGGCCGGATAGCCTGCAAGCAGGCATTGGTATAATTCAATTATATGACGGGTATGCTGGCCAATAGTTGCATTGCTTAAAGCTGCACAAGGTTCTGCATAACTGCTCTGATCAGGTAATTGCCCTAATACATCTACCAGGCTGCCTAATGCCTCTTTTGATTTGGTAAAAACACTTGTCAAAATTTCAATTTTAAAAGTTGAGGTATATTTTTTTGATGGATGACTATTAAAATAAGGCAGCATACAAATGTTATCACTGCATAAAGGAATAAAAACACATCGCCGCCAAAGTTAATGCCCAATTTTGTAAGATGGAAAAAAATTGCCCCTGACATAATCCCCAGTCCCATTAAAGCGCCCAACAAAGTAGTACGGGGTATTAAAATTAAAATTGCTGCTATTAATTCCGCTATGCCCGTTCCTATCCTTCCCCAGGGTTCCATGCCCAGTGTTGTAAATAATGATACAGATTGTGGATGGGCCGTAAACTTAAAAAACAATGTTTGCAACAAAATGAGGGCTGCAAGTATTCTTAAAACCCAGGTGAATATTTTTTTTTCCATAATGATGCAATGCTACGGCAATATTCAAAATGTAATTGTCTGCCAGGTGACAAAGTAGTTAGTTTACATAATAAATCTACGTTTTAAAATTTAACCGGGATTGAATAGCAGTTAATTAAATGTAAAGTTTACTAGTTGTCATGTACCCGACAGCTAACAAGTCTGGCTTTGCATACGTTTGTATTCAAAATACAATTAACATGAGATTGATATTAGCCTCTATAAGTTTATGCTGTTTACATTTTTCAGCTTTAGCACAGGATGCATCAAGCCTGCGTAAAAAACATTTAAACCTTGAAAATGGGATCGCCATAAAAGGTTACGATCCAGTGTCATACTTTATACAAACCAAAGCAATAAAAGGGAATAAGGAATTGGCAGTATTTCATCAGGGTATTACTTATTATTTTTCTACAGCTGCAAATAAAGAGGTTTTCAAACTTAACCCCCTTAAGTACGAGCCTGAATATGGTGGCTGGTGTGCTTATGCTATGGGAGAGAATGGAGAAAAGGTTTCGGTCGATCCTGCAACATTTAAAATTCTGAATGGCAAACTGTATCTCTTTTATAACCGCTACTTTACAAATACTTTAAAAGACTGGAATAAAAACGAAGCTACCCTCAAAAAGAATGCGGACACAAACTGGCCTAAATCATTTCGGTAACGAGTTACACTAATTAAAAACAATTACACGAATTACACGAATTGTGAAGTCATATTAAATCAATTCGTGAAATCCGTGTAATATAAAATTGCTGTTAACTATTTCTATTGTTTTTTATTAGGAACGTAATCTCCCTTTAAATATTTATCCAGGAATTCCAATGTTTTATTGGAGGTAGTGATCTGGTTTTCCTTCTTATCAAAACCATGACCTTCATCTGCATAAGTAATATATTCTACAGGCACATTATTCTTTTTTACCCCGGCCACTATTTCTTCACTTTCAATGGGTAACACCCGTACATCATTCATTCCCTGGAAAACAAGCAGTGGCTTTTTTATTTTTTGATAGTTAAATAATGGAGAAATATTTTTCAGTCTTACCGAGTCTGCCGTGAAAGGATCTCCCAGTTCATCGTACAATGCCTTCCTGAAGGATTCCCAATAAGGCGGAATGCTTTTTAATGTACGGGGCCAGTTGGCTACTCCAAACAGGTTAACACCCACTTTAAATTCATCGGGATGAAAAGCTAATGCTCCTAAAACCATGCAGCCACCATAGCTGCCACCTTCAATACCAATTTTGGCCGTATCAATATACTCCTGCTGCTGCAACCATTTTTTTGCCCATACACAGTCTTTAAGATCACCATTACTATGATCCTTATTATCCATTTTATAAAAAGTTTTGCCATAGCCGCTGCTGCCGCGGTTATTTACAGCCAGCACCGCATAACCATTGTTTACCAAATGCTGTATGCTGTTGGAGAACCCAATCCTGGACTGTCCACCCGGGCCGCCATGTATCCACAGCAGTGCAGGCACTTTGTTATTTTTTGATGCAGTAAGCGGCTTATAATAAATGGCAGGTATTTCTTTACCATCAAAGGATTTAAAACGTATTACCGTGGCACTTACAAGGTCATTTACATCCACTTCGGTATTCAGGGTTTGGGTAAGCTGCTTTAAAGTTTTGGTTTCAAAATTATAGCTGTATAAATTATTAGGGCTGCGGCTGGTACCTACAGTAAGCAGCATATTTTTTTCTGTTGGTGAAATACTTACAGACTTTACATCACCATCCTTTATTTCGGGGAAATCAATCGGTTTGTTGGTTGCGTGATCAAACAACAGAACTTTATTCTTCCCATCTTCATTAATGAAAAAAGTATGGTATTTTTCATTATCACTGATCTGCATATTATTCACATCCCAGGCATCGCTAAAATATTTTACCGTGCTGCCCGTATTTAAATTGTATTTAACAACGTACGAAAATTCATTGCCGTCATTAGTGATGTAATACATAATGCTGTCATTCTTTTCAAAAGCTGTGGCATACCATGTTGCTTCATTATCATTACTGATCTTTTTCATGGTTTTGCTGGTACGGTCATACAGATACAATTCATTTTTATCAGTTGTTATGCTTTTATTGAGTGCTATATATCGTTCCGAAAAGCTGATGCCGCCCGGGTTGTAGCCGGAATCGTTCTGGTAAAGCAGGGTTGCATTCCAGCTTGTGGTATCCGCTTTCCAAAGATCAAAATAGCTGGTATTGCGTTTGTTTGACGCGATATAAAGTGACTTTTTATCATCACTCCATCCAAAGACACTGTTAGCACTGTTTGGCCAGGGTGTGAGGTCTTTTGCTGAAGTATCGCCGGGAGACTGCAGGTAGATATGTGAATTTTCATTACCTCCCTGGTCGGCAGTATATAAATATTTATTGCTGCCGGGTAAATAATCAACCGAAAAATAAGATTCTTTGGTAGAGTTGGTGAGCGGTTTCATGGAAGTATCGGCAATACTGATCTCGAAGAGGTTAAATATGCCACTGGTATTTGCATGAACCAGTATCCTGGATTCATCTGCATTAAAAGCTCCGCCGCCAATGCTTTTATTATTGAAGAGTTGTTCAGCCGTGTATTTTTTTACCTCTTTACGGGCTTCCGGTTCGTTATTACAGGCTGATACCAGCACGGCAAGCATCAGGATAGGGAGTGTAATCTTTTGCATGGTAGTTTTGTTTTAGGGAAGATAATAAATAAAATCATAATTGATGAAGCTTTAAGATGCTAAAAAAATCTTACTTTAAGGTGTGATTGGTAACGGGCATGATATTTAGTGATATTTACTTTTCAATAAATAATGATGGATACCGAAAATAAAACAGCAGAAGTGAATACTTTTATGCAGGAACTTCATCATCCCCTGCAGGCTGAAATAGAAGCCGTAAGAGCCATCATAAAAGCAAACCGTAAAATTGCCGAAAGAGTAAAATGGAACGCCCCCAGTTTTTTTTACCAGGATGACCTGGCTACCATTCATGTAAAGGCAAAGCAGCATGTGCATCTTATCTTTCATCATCCTGCCATTGTAAAAATAAAATCCAAATTTCTTGAGGGTGATTATAAGGACAGGCGTATGATGTATTTTGAAAATATGGCCGAAATTAAAGCCCGAAAAAAAGAACTGACCCGGATCATTAAAGAACTTGTTGAATTAATGACTGATTAAAGCTCCTGATTCCCCAATCTTATAACATTTCCTTTAAGCTTTTTGATGTAAATTTAATATCGTAATGATCTTCATCAAGCAATATATTATTTCGCTCTCTTTTATTTTTCTGGCAATTAATTTACCGGCACAAAATCTTACAGGTACATGGGAAGGCGACCTGGGGAATGATCAGTTTTTACAACTTAATATTATTCAGACAGGAAATAAAATATGTGGTTATACATATGATCGGTTAAAAGTGGATAAAAAAAGTTTTTGCAAGGCTTTTTTTGAAGGCCATTTTGATAGTAAGAAACAACAACTGATAATTAATGGCAGGTACTTCCTGCAAAATTCCGGGAGTCATACATTGATGAGGCTGAAATTAAAATTGAAAACGAATAATGGCGAAGATATTTTGGAACAACCACCGGTTAGAACCATACTTTATAGAGAACGGCGCTCTATTTTCGGTATTGAAATTGAACCCTATGTAGGATATGACTACAGTGAATATGTACATATTAAAAAGGTATCGGAGCAGCCTTACGAAATAATTGAGCTGATGAAAGATTGTATTGCCATGGACAAAAAGATAATAGACACGGC
>JAYUYX010000242.1:0-3470 GCA_043752205.1 Chitinophagaceae bacterium | reverse complement strand
CTTCTGTATTTGTAGAAAATACTTTTTCATCAAGCTTATTACAATCGGTAAATAATGCTGTAACAGTCAACAAGCAGCAAAACCTTATTATTTTTTTCATATTCATTATTTTATTTTTTTAGAAACCAACGTTTAAGCCAATAGTATAAGTTTTATATAAAGGTATTGACAGTATGTCTATGTTCCTGAACAGGTTGCTTTGTGCAAAGGAATTTATCTCAGGGTCATACCCGGTATATTTTGTAAACGTAAACAGGTTGGTGGCACTTGCAAAAACCCTGATGCTGCGTGCAAATTTTATTGACTGCATACTGAAATTATATCCAATATTAAGTGATTTAAGCCTCAGGTAACTGGCACTCTCCACGGTTAAATCTGAATGATTGTCGTAGCCAACATTTTGCCCGGGTGCAGTATATTTAGCATTTGTATTTGTTGGGGTAAAATAATCATTTGCAGCCTGCGACCTGTTTCCCAGCCTTGTTTGGACATAATCACCCAGATTCCACATATCGCCACCAATTGCTCCCTGAAACAGGAAATTTAAATCAATATTTTTATAGGAAAAATTGTTGTTTATGCCAAAGGTAAAATCAGGATTTGGGTTGCCAATCACCTGCCTGTCCTTGTCATTAATCTGGCCGTCTTTGTTTAAATCTTTAAATCTTCTTGTGCCTACTTTTGAGCCTGAAATTGCAGGACCACTTGCTAACTCAGCAGCGGTACGGAAAATGCCGTCTGCTACGTAACCATAAAACAAACCAACCGGCTGGCCTTTTATTAATGCAACATTGGCTGTAGAACCACCAACAACAAAAAATGGAACAAACAAAGTATCCAACCCGCCACGGCCGAGGTCCGTCATTTTTTGTTTATTGCTGGCAATATTTGCATTTACATCCCATTTAAAATCACCATTATTAATAACGCTGCCACGAAGTTCAAGCTCAATTCCTTTGTTGGATATACTACCTATATTTCTAAGCTGGTTGCTGTAACCTGAATTGGCAGGAAGAGGAAAAACCTGGAGTAAATCATCTGTATTCTTCACATAATAATTAATACTGCCGGAAAGTCGCTGGTTCCAAAAACCAAAATCTAAACCTAAGTTAAACTGTTTGGTAGTTTCCCATTTCAATGCTTCATTACCTAAAACAGAAGGCAAAACCCCCGTTTGAAGAACACCACCGTAAGGATATTGATTAAATCCAAGTGTAGATTTGGTTTGAAGGGATGAAACAGCCTGGTTGCCGCTTAAACCATAGCTCAGGCGCAATTTTAAATCACTAATGGTTTTTGAACTCTTTAAAAAATCTTCTTGGCTAACCCTCCAGCTTACTGCGCCAGACGGGAAAAATGACCATTGATTACCCTTTGCAAACTTTGAAGATCCATCATATCTACCGGTAAAAGTTACAATATACTTGTCATTATACACATTGTTTAACCTTACATAATAAGAAGAAAGCAAATCTTCAATCCTGGTGGTTTGAGTTGGGTATTGTGTACCGCCAGCTGCTAAATTTTCATTTTTTAAAATATCATTTGCAAAATTGGAGGCCCCAGAATTTATGAAACGGTAAGTTGTCGTTTGGTAGGAATAACCGGCAACAGCACTCAATTGATTTTTACCAAAAGATTTGATGTAATTTCCAAATGTTTCTACAATATAACTGCGGGAGTTGTTACTGTTTTTACCTGCAAGGCCACCTACCTGAAAGCCATTAAATGTCGTCTTGGAGTTATAGTATATATCCCGTAACAAATCATTCTTAAAAAGGCTTCCCCTTACTTCAAGGGTAAGCCCATTTATGATTTTTGCTTTTAGTGAAAGATTATTCAGGAATGTTTCAACAGTATTTCTATTAAGAATATCTGTTGCAAGTGATAAAGGGCTAAACCCGATAGCGGGGCTTTGTAAGCTAAAGTTTTGCCTGGCATTTAAACTGCCATCTGGTTTGTATACTGGTTCAGCAGGATTTGCAGCAAGGGCTGCTTCAAATAAACCAAACTTTTGAACATCACGAATATCTGAAGGTGAATTATCTGCTTTGGATTCACTGTAAGAAACAGTATTATCCAGGCTTAGCCATGGAGTAAGATTTGTCTGCAGATTAAGCCTGAAATTTGCCCTTTTAAATTGTGAGCCCATAAGGGGTGTTTCCTGGTTTATCCAGGCTATGCTTCCTGAATAAAGCACCTCTTTACCACCACTAAAATCCAATGAGTGGTTTTGCGTTACACCATTTCTTTTTACAGCATCTATCCAATTTGTATTGGTGGTTACTTTATCCGGAGTTGGATAAAGAATACCGTCAATGGTTGTATCCTTATAAAAAAAAGGTAATGCCAGCTCTTTATTAGCTAAGTTTGAATAGGCCGCAAACTCACGGCCACTCATCAATTTTATTTTACTATCATTTAACTGGCTAACACCATAGCTGGTACTAAAATTTAATCTTGCCTGGCCAGTTTTTCCTTTTTTGGTAGTAACAATAATAACACCGTTTGCACCTCTGGAACCATAAATAGCAGTGGCAGAGGCATCTTTTAAAACTTCTATGGATGCTATATCTGCAGGGTTTAACCAGTTTAAAGCTCCATTAGGGTTACCCTGACCACCATTTCCTGAACCGCTATTGGTTAAGCCTAAAGGACCGCCCGCAGCAAAGGCTCCGTTATCATTGATGATTGGAAAACCATCTATAACAAATAAAGGTTCATTGGTGCCATTTAAGGAATTGCCACCCCTTATACGAATACTGGTACCTGCACCAGCCTGGCCATTTGATTGATTAATTTGTACACCACCTGCTCTACCAGATAAAATCTGGTCAACTGAAGTTAAAGGCACTTCGCCTATTTTAGTTAAATTTACGGATGTAACCGCACCGGTTACATCCTTCTTTCTGGCAGTACCATATCCAATTACCACTACATCATTAAGGCTACCTACCTGCCGCTCCAGTTTGATTTCAACGTTAGTGGCTTCACCTACCACAAAATCCTGCGGTTGAAAATTTACGCTGGAAATGGTAAGGGTATTTCCTTTAACTGCCTTGATGGAAAAATTACCATTTTTATCGGCAACTGTTGAAACCCTGGTTTCCTTTACCGAAATGGTTGCACCATCTACAGGTATATTGTCCGCATCTTTAACCGTACCAGATACCGTTCCTGTTTGTGCATAGGAAAGAATGCTGAAAAATAAAAAAAGAGAGGAGAATGCTAATCGTTTCCTGGTAAGAAAACAACTACTTAATCTTTTAAACATAGCAAGCAGTTTTTAGTTTTTAGAAATAGAAACTTTATTATCTAAAGCTTCATTGGTTTTATCAATCTAAACACAATTTAGAAAGTAGTATGTTGGTTTCTGTCCTGTGTTGTCCTGATACAGGAAACTTTTTTTTAGAAATTTATAAACAAGCTGTGGATAATACCTGTTTTTTTGTGAGCGGAATTATAGGAAT
>JAYUYX010000241.1:0-3474 GCA_043752205.1 Chitinophagaceae bacterium | reverse complement strand
CTTAAGAAAGCACTGGTGCAAATTGAGAAAAAAAGCAGTTACCGTTTTTTGTATAACGATGATATTTTATCATCCCTAAAAAAGGTAAATATTAATGCTGATAATACACTGGTTACCGAAGTGCTGGATAATATTTTATCGGGTACCGAATTAACCTACAAAAAACTCAGCAATAACCTGGTGGTAATTTCAAGAAAAAATGAAATTTACCAGGATGTGCCTATATCAGGTAAGGTTATATCTGACAATGGGGAAGCTATTGCCGGAGTTTCAATTTTGGTAAAGGGAACCAACATAGGTACAAAAACAGATGCTAATGGCAATTTCTCTTTTAATGTACCGGATAACGCTGTATTAATATTCAGCTCTATCGGTTACGAAGATCAGCAAGTCTCCATTGCAGGCCAATCCACATTAACCGTTACTTTAAAACTATCTGAAAAATTACAGGATGTTGTAATTGTAATTGGATATGGATCTGCACGTAAAAAAGACCTTACCGGTTCGGTAGCATCTGTAACCGGAGCCGAGCTTGCCAAACAACCGGTATTAACTGCCACACAGGCGGTACAGGGTAAAGTAGCCGGTGTGCAGGTTATTACCAACGGGGATCCTAATGGCCTTCCGATAATCCGTATAAGAGGTACAGGCACCATGCTTGCAGGTGCAAATCCGCTGTATGTGGTAGATGGAATAATTAATGACGATATCAGAAACATTAACTCGGCCGATATTGTTAGCATGGAAATTTTAAAAGATGCTTCTGCTACTGCTATCTACGGTATGAGGGCTGCAAATGGTGTAATTCTTATTACAACCAAAAAAGGTAAGCCCGGCAGGATGGTAGTAAATTACGATGGAACATTTGGTATAAAAGAAGCTACCCGTTTGGTAAATATGGCGGGCGCAAATCAATATGCAGGATATATTAACGAAGCAAGTATTTATTATGGCAGCGGCGATAGTATTGTAAGACAATCTATGTTACAAAACGGTGGTAATACAGATTGGTATGATGAAATACTGAAGAGAGGGTTCTTTCAAAACCATAACGTTTCCTTATCTGGCGGCAGCGATAAAATAAATTATTTTCTTAGTGCTGGTTATCTGGCTGATGAAGGTATCATCCGCACAAACGACTTTAAACGTTTTACTATAAGAAATAACAACGATTATAAAATCACCAAAAATTTTAAAATTTCAACCCTGCTTTCCTACAGCCGTTCCGATGTGAGAAATGTTGACCTTGGTGCATTTAATATTGCATACCGTGCAGCACCTTATGTAATTGCAAAACAAGATGGTAAATATGGTAACACCTCACTTGCCAATAACGTAGGTAACCCTTTGCTTGATCAGGATAAGAATAATAATTCAGGTAAAGGCGACCGCTTTCAGGCAAATGTGGTGGCCGAACTTAAGCCCATAACCTGGCTTACTTTAAGAACAAGTTTTGGAGTTGATAAAAATAATTTCCGCAGCGTTTCTTATGGCTATAAATATTTAAATGATGGGCCTAATAATGTTTTTTTTACTGCAGGCAGCAACCAGGTAAGAACCAACAGCAGCTTAAGCGTGAGCGAAAGCCAGGGCAGCCGATGGGTATGGGATAACACAGCTACCATGGCAAAGAAATTTGGTGATCATAATTTTAACCTGCTGGTGGGTACTACGGCCGAACAGATTAAGGATAACAGCTTAGGCGGTACAAGAATAGATGTTCCAGAAGATGAAAACCAATGGTACCTGGGTGCAGGCTCTTCTTTAGGAGCCACTAATACCAATACCGGTGATAAATCTACCCGTAATTCATACCTGGGAAGACTTAATTATAACTTTAAGGATAAATATTTTTTAACAGCTACCGGTAGATATGATGGCACATCCCGTTTACCATCGGGTAACCGTTGGGGTTTCTTTCCTTCGGTAGGTGCAGGCTGGGTTATAAGCAGCGAAAAATTTATGGAGAGCCAGAAGATTATTAACAGCCTGAAGCTTAGGGCTAGTTATGGTAAAGTGGGTAACGATGGCATCCCCAGTAATTTATTTATTTCTCTCGCTACAATTAATTTGCCTTATTTCTTTAATGGAGTAGAGTACCAAAATATTCGCCTGGCTGAATTAGCAGATCAGAATCTTAAATGGGAAATAACTACCGAAACAAATTTTGGACTTGATTTTACGTTATTAAAAAACAGATTATCCGGTTCGGTTGATGTTTATAACAGAAAAACAAAAGATGCACTGGTACGTATAAAAATACCATCTATTTTGGGCGATCCCAACGATGAGTATATAACCAATGCCGCTACATTTACAAATAAAGGGGTGGAGGTAAGCCTTGATTGGAAAGGCGATATTAATAAAGATTGGAAATATAATATTGGCGGAAACGTTGCCTTTAATAAAAACAGGGTAAACAGCCTTAACGGCGGGCAAGCCATTTCTGATGGTGGCGTTGGGGGACAGGGTACCACCACAAAATCGGATAACGGCCAACCTATTGGTAGTTTTTATCTGTGGGAGGTAACAGGTATTTTTCAAACGGCTGCCGAAATTGCAGCATCTGCACAGCCAGGAGCAAAACCCGGCGACCTTAAGTACAGGGATGTTGATAATAATAAAATAATTAATGCCGATGACCGGGTTTATCAAGGGTCGTATCAGCCAAAAATGACCTACGGTGTAAACGGCGGCTTAGGCTATAAAACATTTGATTTTTCTTTTGGAGGTTACGGTACATCAGGCGGTAAAATTTACAATGGTAAAAAAGCAGCCCGTGGCGATTTTAGAGATAATGTAGAAACTGATGTAGCCAATAACCGCTGGACACCAAACAACACTAACACCAACATCCCCAGGGCAAATACAAATGAGCTTCCTGCTTCTACCTATTTTCTAGAAAAAGGTAACTTCTTCCGAATTAATAATCTTACACTGGGTTACACTTTGCCGGCTAAGTCAATAACAAAATTCAGGATGCAAAGCCTGCGGGTTTATGTAACTGCACAAAACGTAGCAACTTTTACAAATTACAGCGGCTTTACACCAGAAATTAGTAACGGAGGCACTTTGGCCGGAGGAATTGAATCCTCAATTTACCCTACAACAAGAACATTTGCTTTTGGCGTGAACGTAGGATTTTAATAACCTTTAATCGATAAAAACATGAAAAAAATAATCATAAAAAAAATATCATTCATGCTGCTGGCAGTATTATTTTTAGCCGGTTGTAAAAAAAGCTTTCTTGATGTGCCTCCACAAGGCCAAACAACCGAAGTACTTGCCCTTACCGATCCGGATGCTGCGGGAAAATTGGTAGGCGGGGTTTACAATACCCTTTACTTTGGTGGTTTTGATAAAACAACTGTTGGGTTTTTGTGGCAAACCACAAACGATGTGGCAAGCGATGATGCCGACAAAGGCAGCACCCCCGGCGATTTTAATAGCGGCGGTCTTGGCGATATTGATAAC
>JAYUYX010000240.1:0-20006 GCA_043752205.1 Chitinophagaceae bacterium | reverse complement strand
GCAAGTCGGGCTTTAAAGATCCAAACCTGCGTAAAAAAATATTGTACATCAATAATAAGAACAGCACATTTACCAACAGGGCTGCTGAGTATGGTTTGGAAGAATCAAGCTTTTCCATACAGGCATATTTCTTTGATTATGATAATGACGGTGATAAAGATGCCTTCTTCGTAAACCACCCTTACGACTTCAGTAAATCAATGATTATACCTGCAACCGTTGTAAATGGTAAAATGGTGTATGCCGCTGATACCAATACGGTTTATGTAAGCGACAGGCTGTTTGAGAACCGCAATGGTAAGTTTATTGATGTTACTAAAAAAGCCGGTTTGATCACGCATGCTTTTGGACTAAGTGCATCAATTGCAGACATCAACTCCGATGGCTGGCCAGATATATATGTTGCCAACGATTTTAATAAACCCGATTTTCTTTTTATCAATAACCGTAATGGAACTTTTACTGACAAACTAACAGCGTATATAAAGCATGTAAGTTTTTCTGCAATGGGATCAGATATCAGCGACTTTAATAATGACGGGCTTGAAGATATTTTTGTTGTTGATATGGCTGTTGAAAACCCCGTAAGACAAAAACAATTATTTGCAGTAAATCAAAACTATGATAAGTTTCAACTGCTTTTGAAATATGGCCTGTACTACCAATATCCCCATAACACACTCCAGCTTAATAATGGCGATGGAACTTACAGTGAGATATCCAACTATGCAGGTGTTGCAGAAACAGAATGGAGCTGGGCGCCGCTTATCGTTGATTTAGATAATGACGGCTGGAAGGACATGTATGTAACCAATGGATTAAAACGTGATATTACCGACTGGGATTACAAGGTTTTTGTACTTGATTCTATTATAAACAGCATGAATAAAGGTAAATCCGTTGACCTGAATACCTGGCTGCAAAGCATTCCTTCTGTACCTATTAAAAATTATATTTACCACAACAACGGCAGCTTAAAATTTGATAATTATACTGATAAATGGAGTGATGCCCCACCATCTTTTTCAAGTGGTGCGGCATATGCGGATATGGATAGTGATGGCGACCTTGATCTGATAGTGAACAATGTGGATGGCCCGGCTTTTATTTTTAAAAATAATACCCGTGAACAAAATGCCGCATCACACTTTCTCCGCTTCCGGTTTTACAAAGCTCCCGGATCATCAGATGAAGTTTATAATGCTACCGTAAAACTTACCAATGCAAAAGGTGAAGTACAATTTCAACACTACCATCCGCAGCGTGGATTTTTATCAAGTATGGAGCATGTACTACATTTTGGTACTGCTGATGAAACTGTGATAACCAAAGCAGAGATAACTTTCCCCAATCAAAAGAAGATCATACTTGAAAATATAAAAACAGACCAGGAATTAACGCTATATGAATCCAATGCGGTTATCAGTGGCACTACAGCTGCAAAACCAGTAAAGAGTTTTAAAGATATAAGCTCAACAGGGAAATTAAAATACACCCAGGTGGAAAATGATTTTATTGATTTTAAGAGAGAGCCTTTAATACCTTATAAATGCAGTCGAAAAGGACCATTTTATGCCAAGGCAGATGTAAATGCTGATGGCTGGGAAGACCTGTTTATTGGCAGTGCTTCAGGCAGCGAAGGAAAGTTGATGTTACAAAATGCCGCTGGCTCATTTACCGAAAAGAAACAAGCCGCATTTGCAGCTGGTAAAAATGCTGAAGATATGGGTTCGCTTTTCTTTGATGCAGACGGAGATACTGATATGGATCTGTATGTAGTAAGCGGGGGTGCCGAATTTAAGCCCGGTAACATTTTATACCAGGATCGCTTATATAAAAATGATGGAAAAGGCAGTTTTACTGTTGCCCTCAATGCATTACCTACAGAAGGTTTTAACGGATCGAGTGTTACTTCATTAGATTTTGATGCAGATGGAGACCTGGATCTTTTTGTTGGCGGGCATGTAATACCAGGTACATTTCCAAAACCAGACAGAAGCATGCTGCTACAAAACAACAAAGGTAATTTTACCGATGTTACAAACAAATATGCTACAGCTTTGGTTAATCCCGGCATTGTTAACCAGGCTGTTTGGGCAGATGTGGATGGAGATGGAAAAAACGAACTATCAATAAGTGGTGAGTGGATGCCACTAAAGATCTACAGTTTTGAAAACGGGCAGTTCATAAAAAAAGAAAAATCGGTTCATATCATATTGCCTTCAAAAAAAGATACCCTTATCAGTATGGATGCCTTAAGTGGCTGGTGGTATAATATGAAAGCAGCCGACCTTAACAATGATGGCCGCATGGATTTTATTATGGGCAACCGTGGTTTAAATTCTTCTATTAAAGGAAATATAAATGAGCCTGCTACCATTTATGCTAAAGACTTTGATAACAACGGAAGTTATGATGCTGTGCTGGGCTATTATATTCATGGTAAATGTTACCCGCTATACAGTCGTGACCAACTGATAGACCAGGTACCTTCTATGCGGAAAAAATTTGTGCGTTATAAAGATTATTCTGGCAAAACACTTGATGGCATTTTTACAACCGCTGAAAAAAATAATATGGAAGTGTTTAAAACCAATTTTTTTGAATCAGGAGTCTTACTGAACGAGGGTAACAATACATTCCGCTTTATTCCATTTCCTGAAAAAGCACAGCTATCAACCATTAATGATATGATCATTGATGATATTGATAATGATGGGATAAAAGATATTTTGGTTTGCGGCAACTCTGATGACCCTGCAGTAATGGTAGGTGTGTATGATGCTACATCAGCCTTGTTTTTGAAAGGAATGAATAATGGAAATTTTACAGCAGTATCGCCGGCCGAAAATGGATTGATTGTAAGGGGTGAATCCCGTAAAATGGTTTACCTGAAAGATAAAGGCAAAACTACTTTGATATTTTTAAAGAATGATGCCGCGGCACAGGTGTTTATGAAGGAGTAAAACTATTTCAACAGCAGCTTCCCAAACTTCTCTATCTCTGCAATTTCCAGTGCAGAGATATTTTCATTATTATCGAATTTCGACTTTAAGAATACTAACCTCTTGTGCTGGGGATATTTATCAAGTATCGCTGTTATCATTTCCCCTATAGCCTCGTCCTTTGTTGGCAAAGGTGCCGAAATGGTTGCTGCAGCCCTTTCCCGGGTTGGCTTCTTTTTAATGATAGCTTCAAGTGTAGCCAATTTGCCTTGTGAAATATTTTCTGTTTTAAGCGCCTTACTATGCAGGCCTTCCAATTGCTTTTTACTTAAGCCTCCACGGTTACAGTATTGCTGGTGCAGGCTGCTAATAAAGCCGGAATCCGGGTGCAGCTTTCGCATTTCATTTAATATGTCTAATAGTATATCCATTATTGCAAGGTGAAAATAAGTTAATCTATTTTATCAAACTTAACTTAAAAACAAATAGTTGCAATAAAAACAAAAGCCACTTTAATAGTGGCTTTTGTTTCTTTGTTACTCAAAACTAATGGTTACCCTTGCCTTTCCCATTTACCTTCCCTTTGTTATTTCCATTGCTCTTATTTTGTCCGTAATGATTTCCATTATTGGTTTTATTCTTATTCTGTCCGTAATGATTTCCGTTATTCCCCTTGGTTTTAATATTAACCTGTCCATGTTTATTCTTGTATTTAGCATATTGAACTTTATGTGTATTATAATTCTTATACGCATTTGGTGTTTTTAAAACTACTTTATGTCCTGAATAAAGATCATAAGTTGAATAAGTGGGTGGTAAGTTGGGAGAAAATGCCCACTTGTTATCTTTATAGTAAACAAACTCCCGACGTGGTACATTATAATAAGTTTCAATATCGGGCATATAATAATACTCGGCATAATTATACCCTGCTGGCCCCCACTGAGGTTGGGCATCAAGGTTAATTTTAACATTACTCTGTGCTTCTGATGTAGATGCAGAAAAAATTGCTGCTGCAAACAACATACTTAACAATATTCTTTTCATAATTGAAAGTTTTATTTCAGTATTACTTTTTCAAATACGGTGCCAGAAAATAAATGGGCCCTATGTTCCTGGTAAAAGGCGGCTTAAAGAAGCAATTCATTCTACCCTCTGCTGCATAATGCCATCAGTTTTATCGAGCCAAAAAAATTTCTTCACTGGGTAGGGGTAAAGTTTTGTTAAACAACCATCAAACTTCTAAAAAGGATCGCTCACAGACAATATTTTTAATTGCCTATCGTTAAGTTTATATAAACTATACCCCAATGACCAGAACCCCTTACCAAGCAAAACCGGATCACATTGTAGTACATGTCATTAAAAGCTTTATAAATAAGCTAAGACAGAACCCGGATATATATCCGATCCGCTACTATAAAAAGAACCGCAGGTTTCATACAAGTTTTAACGGCCAAGCAGTAAAATAACCCATTAGCTTCGGAAATTACCCTGCAAAACTTTTAGGAAATCTGCTCTTGACAATCCGTTGAATGAATGTGTATTTTTGATATTCAAAATCCAACGTATGAAAACCGATAACACAACACATCAAGGCTTCTCCTTTAACGCAGTATTAAAGTTTTTGGGCCACGCTTTTAAAAACCTCTTTCAATCTACCCACGACCAGGAATTCAGGCGTCTGAAAGATTTTATTTCTTCGTGAATTATTGAAACAAAAAAATGACAATATTTAGGTTAGCTAAATAAGTACTCCACATCTGATTTAGAAAGTGCTTTTACAAAGCTTGCATCGTCGGCAATTAATTCGCTGGCCAGTTTTCGCTTACGTTCCTGCAGCTCCAATATTTTGTCTTCAATAGTATCTACGCAGATCATGCGATAGGCAAAAATATTTTTGGTTTGGCCAATACGGTGGGTACGGTCAATGGCCTGCTGTTCTACGGCCGGGTTCCACCAGGGATCAACAATGTATACATAATCGGCAGCAGTTAAGTTTAAACCTACACCACCTGCCTTTAATGAGATCAGGAATACCCTGCATTCATCATTATTTTGAAAATTCTCAATCGCTTTTTCCCTGTCTGGGGCCGATGTACTCCCATCAAAATATTCAAACGGGATATTATCTTCGATCAGTTTCTTTTTTATTAACGCCAGCATACCTAAGAACTGTGAGAAAATAAGTGCTTTATGATTGCCTATATTCTCTTCTATCTCTCTTGCCAGCTCATC
The DNA here is from genome assembly GCA_043752205.1 of Chitinophagaceae bacterium. Taxonomy (GTDB): domain Bacteria; phylum Bacteroidota; class Bacteroidia; order Chitinophagales; family Chitinophagaceae; genus Ferruginibacter. The sequence continues at coordinate 14,823 of JAYUYX010000240.1, read as the reverse complement.
AAGCTTTATAGAATTGTTTGGAAATTTTTCATCTTCATTTAAAATTGCCGGGCTATCGCAGATCTGCCGCAGTTTCATCAATCCCTGCAAAATGGTTAGTTGAGATTTACCAATTCCCTGTTGATCAATGGTGCCAAGTATCTTATCCCTATAGCTATTTCGGTATGCTTCGTAAACCTTACGCTGTTCTTTTTCCATTTCACAAAATAGGATGGTCTCAGTTTTGTCAGGTAGATCTTTTGCTACCTGTTCCTTGGTACGGCGCAAAATAAAAGGGAATAATAATTTGCGTAAATGTTCTTTCTGTTCCTGCTCCCCAAACTTATCAATAGGTGTGGCAAACTCATTTCTGAAAAATTCCATATTACCCAACAGGCCCGGGTTAAGGAAATTCATCTGAGCAAAAATGTCGAAGGTGTTATTTTGCAATGGTGTACCACTCATGCAAAGCCTGTTCTTTGCATTTAGTAAACATGCTGCCCTGGTAACTTTAGAAGCAGGATTTTTTATTGCCTGGCTTTCGTCAAGAATTACATAATCAAAATTTATTTTAAGCAACGCCTGTATATCACTCCGCAATGTGCCATAGGTTGTAATAATAATATTGTGCTTTTGCAGTTCTTCTATATTTCGGCTTCGTATGCTGCCGTGATGAATATGAAAACTTAGGGAAGGTGCAAACTTCTGTACTTCGTTGCGCCAGTTATATATAAGTGTTGTAGGGCATACCACTATGGCTGTTAAGCCGCCGTTTATTTCTTTATAGTGATGCAGCATGCTTAATGCCTGTACGGTTTTTCCCAAACCCATATCATCGGCAAGTATGCCACCCCAACCCACATCGTTTAAATAATTGAGCCATTGAAATCCTGATGTTTGATAAGGGCGAAGAATAGCCTGCAAGTGTTTGGGAGCAGCTGTCTCCGGAATATTTTTGAATTCCTTCAGGCGCTCATATTTCTCATCCAGTTCAAAACTTAATTCCGTTTCATCTCTGTTTTCGTACAGCTCATCTATCACACTCATGTGATATTTTGATAAGCGGAGCTGGTTAGTTCTTCCATCTCCTACTTTAAAAAGCAGGGAATATCTTTTAAGCCATTCGTCGGGCAGTATACCTAAAGTACCATCGCTCAGCTGTACAAACGACTGTTTATTTACCAGTGCAGTTTTTATTTCATCAATACCAACTCTTTGTTCACCAAATTCAATTTCTACTTTGGCATCAAACCAGTCAAGCCCGCTGCTTACATGAATATGTGTATTGGGCCGGGCTGTATTAAATCGGAAATTACGCAGTGCTTCAAAACCAAATACCGGCACTTTCATTTCCTTCATAGCATCAACAAATAAAAAGAACCAGTTATTACGCAACACATCTGCACCCCTTAAAACCAGGTTGTTCTTATTATCATCGGGTCGTACAAACATAGAGTGCAGGCCTTCTAATTTTTTTAGGAAAGCTTCTTCGGCTTCCAGGTTGCGCTCAATTATAAGTATTTTATCTCCGTCGGGAATAGTTATATTTTCTTTATCGGTAGGCCTTGTTTCAAAACCTTTGTAAGTAAACACGGGCTGAAACACAAGATAGTCACCCTTTTCCTGCAACTGCAATTTTATCTCAGGCTCACCACTTTTGATCTCTCTTACCAGGCTCTTATCAAACTCCACTTTGTATTCTTTGGTGAGCGGCAGAATCACCTTCTTCATTTTATCAGCCCAGTTCTCTTTACTTAGCTGAATATTTCCTTCTTTTAAAAACTTTTCGGCCTGTAAAACATCTTCAGCTTTTTCCCAGAGGAAAAATACATCATCATGTAAATACACCAGGCTGCTGTTACATTCATTATTAGTAAATGGAATAGCATCACCCATTAATTTCACATTACATGCAATTTCAAAATGGCCTGCGTTGGCCTGAACTTTAAAAACAGGTGCTATAAAATGATCGCTCAATTCAATTTCTACAAGATTAGCTGTGGTAAATTGTTTTGCAGGAGGCAGATAAAAAATAAAATTATTTGATGCCTGTTCTTCAAATATTTTTTTAAGTTTGGGCTGCAGGTATTCTGCTATTAATGCTTTTGTTTCTTCAGGCAAGTCATCACCATCGGTATGAATAATATTTTCCCAGATGCCACTGAAGGGTGAGTTACGATCAAGGTATTTATTTATTTCGCTACTTTGTAATTTACGTACCTGTTGAACAAGTTGTTTATCTTCTTCGCTAAAGAGTTCAGTATTCACAAATTTGGTAAGATCAAGTTTTTCAACTTTACCTGTGTATTTAACCTGTGCCTCATCAGCTTCACCCTGTACTGCATCAACTTCAAAATAAGGATACATGGTTGTATTGAAATTAAAAACAACACCTAATTTTTTTGATGGCACTTCTTCCACCACAACCTCTTCCTGCTTTGGCATATCCGGAATGATAAAAACTTCTGCCGGGCGTGCCGGTGCTGTACCTGCAACAACTCTTTTAATGTTAGTATCCAGTACTTTCAAAAACGGCTTGCCTTCTTTATAAGTAAATTCAAATTTACCAGCCAGGTCGTCATCCAGGCTATAGCCATAGATCTGCAACAGTTTGTTTTTTTCTTTATCCCAGTTGCGTATGCTGTCAAAATAATGAGTGCCGTAAGCATCCAGCAACTGCAGAAACAATAATGTTTTATGTTCGCAGAGCGGGTGTTCTGTTTCGCCACATTTGCAGGACGTATCAAAATTACGTTCGTCATTCTTTTGAATAACTAATGGAAATATTTCTCCTTCCAAAACCAATTCAGCCTCTACTCTTTCATCGGCGGCTTTTAAAATATTTGCTTTTGTACTCCGCAAAATATTTTCAGCCTCTGCATAAATACCGGGTGATGAAAGCAGCTTGATCATTTTTAATTCAATATGCTTCATCTTAGCCACGGTGTGCCGCTGGTTATATTGAATGTTGGTGTTGCCCAGCATATTCTTATCTACCATGTCCTGCAGGCGCATTAATGCTGCAGCTTCGTGGCGGCATATATCGCCTAAGTTGTAAGGGCAGGAGCACCGGACCGTCATAGATTTGGCATCCGTGTATTTCTGGATATATACTTTGTAAAAAGTGGAGTAGCTGTCATCTTTCACCCTAAATACAATTGCACCCATTAGCTGGTCATGTTCTACCAGCTCCACAAAACCCAAAGCATGTATCTTCTTGCCACGCCTGATGACTTCATCGGAACCATTGTTGTAAACATATTTAATAAGGTGCGGTAATGCCATTCTGGATTATAGATTGCTGATTTTATTTTCCAGGTTGATATTTTACGGTATATCCAATTCTGAAAAAGGCAATTTGCAAAAGTAACGAAAAAAAGGTGAGCCCTGAAGGCTTACAGGAAGATTAATAAAAATTTGCTATTAGGAACAGGCAGGTTATTTAGCCAGTAATTTTCCATCTTCATAAACCACGTTAATATTAGCTACATCTTTTGTTAAGCAATAGCGTATATCTTTTTCCAATCCAAAACCTGATAGGCGCTTGTAATGCGATGCATTCTTTGTTTGTATATAAGCAAACAAGTCATCTTTAGCCTCCCTATACATGGAATGTGCAATTTGAGAGGAGTCGCAATTGATAGAAAAATTTTCTGCAACCCTGTCAATAACAGCCCCTGCAAACAGTGCATCTTCTATATTCACCCGGTTTTTCCAGGCGGCACAGCCCAGCAGCACGTTTTGATTTTGTGCTACTAAATAATCACATACTGCTGAAAGGTTTGGAAAAGAGCCGGTGATGATATCTTTTGCATTTCCGGCAAGAGCCATATGCAACAGGCGGGTGCCATTAGTAGTAGTTAATACCAATGTTCTCCCACGTACAAAATCATGCGGATATTCAAAAGGAGAATTACCATATTCAAGCCCTTCGGCGATCTGCCCGTCTCTTTCTCCTGCGGTAATACTGTCTATCTGCTTACCAATGCGTATGCATTCTGCAACTGTTTCAACGGGTATAATGGCTTTTGCACCATTGTGCAAAGCCGTAGCAATGGTTGATGTTGCCCTTAATACATCTATAATAACAACGATGCTTTTTTCTATATCATATAGCTCTAAAAGTGAGGGAGAAAGGCATGTATATAATTCGGGTTTGTTTGCTTGCATCAGTATTAATTTAAGATGGCTTTCCACTTTTGTGTTTCTGCGTAGCTCTTGATCACAGCATTTCTTTTCTCCAAAAATTTTTGCAGGTATGTTGTAAGAAAAATAGTGTTAAATATTTTACCTATTACGCCATAGGGGCTTTCGTAATAAACTTTATCAATAACAATTGTACCATTGTGTGTTGATTTAAAATGGTGCTCATGATGAAATTTTTTAAAATCGCCATTGATCATTTCATCAACAAAAAAAACGGGACTTTGCATTTCGGTTATTTTAGAAGTAAAGAGCCTTGTTTTAAAGAGATGTTTAGCCTGCCAGGTAACTGTTTCGTTCTTGTTGATGAGGCCGTTCATTGTTCCGGCAATTGCTTTTTCATGGGTGTCCACGGTTGATATCTGGTGCAGGTTAATACTGCGGCTGAGGTCAAATACCCGTTCAGCTGGAGCTGCAATAAATGATGTTAAATGAATTTGAGGCATACAAACAAATAATGGATAATGTATTAAACCACTAAGTTCCTGTAAAATAGAAAACCAGATGCTGAGAAAAAACTATCGCTTTTAAATTCCAATTATACAAATGGCATTTTAACCACTTTAGCTTTTATTAAAGTATTGCGTACACTGATAAATATTTCGCTATCGGGTGTCGCAAATTTTGTATTCACATATCCCATTCCTATTGCTTTTCCTAAGGTAGGCGATTGTGTTCCTGATGTTACCTGGCCAATGATCAATCCTTCAAAATCTTTTATATCATACCCATGGCGGGCAATTCCTTTTTCCATCATTTCAAAGCCTACTAATTTTTTAGACAGGCCTTCTGCTTTTTGTTTTTCAAAATAATCGCTATTGGTAAAAGGCTTGCTGAATTTGGTTATCCAACCCAACCCGGCTTCCAAAGGCGAAGTGGAATCATCAATATCATTACCATATAAACAGTATCCCATTTCCAAACGCAACGTATCTCTTGCGCCCAGGCCTATTGGTTTAATGCCCGCTTTTTGCCCGGCTTCAAATATGGCATCCCATATTTTTTGTGCATCATCATCTTTATCTTCAAGATAAATTTCAACACCGCCTGCACCCGTGTACCCTGTTGCACTTACTAATACATTTTCTACACCGGCAAATGTGCCTTTTGTAAATGTGTAATATTTTAAATTCATTATATCCATATCGGTAAGTGGCTGTAAGATCTTAGTTGCATTTGGACCCTGTATGGCAAGTAGGGCTGTTTTATCGGATATATTATGCATTTCCACTTCCTTATCATTGAATTGCTGTATCCAATTCCAGTCTTTTTCAATATTACTGGCATTAACTACCAGCATATATGCTTTATTTTCTTCCAGGCAATACACGATCAGGTCATCAACAATACCACCATCTTTATTGGGCAGGCAACTATATTGTGCTTTGCCATTTGTTAATTTTGAAGCATCGTTGCTTGTTACTCTCTGGATGAGGTCCAAGGCATTTTCTCCTTTTAAAACAAACTCGCCCATGTGGCTTACATCAAATACTCCAACAGAATTGCGTACTGCAGCATGCTCATCATTTATTCCTGAATAACTGATGGGCATATTAAAACCGGCAAACTCTGCCATTTTTGCGCCTAAATCTATATGTTTTTGTGTGAAGGGTGTATTTTTCATGTAGAGCCTCAATTTTTTTATGATTATTATCCTGCTGCAAATGTAAAATAAAAAACTGGAAGGGGTCAAGACGGTTTGAAGCCGTCAGACCCTCAAAAAAAGTCCCCCGAAAAATCGGGGGACGTGGTTGGTTTCAACTTCAACTCAACTATTGAAACAATTTTAATTATCCTCTATTATCACTTCTAGTTCTTCACAAACCTGTTTCACCTTTTCATAGGATTCATCTGTATTTTCCCTCTTGTCAATTTTAATTTTTAATTCGCCTGGATAAGTATTTATGTAAACCGTTGTTTTATCATCCAGCATAATTTCGCCGTCTTCCCAATTATTTTTTAATGAGATGTTGTTGTTAAGCAGGTGCTCATCAAGATAAACCTGCACTGCATGTGTTTTACTCTTTTTATATGATGCATCCATCTCGTATTCATCTTCGTCATCTGAAACGGTAATACAAACATCCGGATGGTGATAAATACATGAGGAGAATATCAGCAGTATCATTAACCCTGGCAACGGTGAACTAGAATATTTTTTCATACAATTATTTTGATCAGTTAGAAAAAGGATCAGTTAAAGCTTATAATAGGACTGTACATAGGTGATTGAAAACTTAAAGGAGCAGGTTCCGTGTTATCTCCTATCTTCTGCAATTGCTGTTCAATTTTTTGCTTTGCCTTTTCTAACGAATCTGTCAGCTTTTGTTTTTCTTTTTCCTGTTTTATCTTCATGGAGTCAACCTTGTTTATTGGCTCGCCGTTGCCGTTATAACGATAGTTGTCAGCATCCTCATTATCAGTTATCACTTCTACACCATTACTGTTTATGTGCACCCTTGTTTTTGAACGTGACCTCGTGGCCGGTGTTCCGTTCAGGTTGTATAACCTGCCGTCTTCCTTCATCATGTATTCAACACCTGTTCTCCAATCCTGAGCTTCGTCATCTGAATCATAATCCCAGTCACCATGATTATCGCTTCCAAAATGAACATTATTGAACCAAGACATGCTTTTATCGATCTTTATCCTTTTGCCAGCCGGTACATAGATAGTAAGCACTACTCTTTGATTACGGAATTTGTCAGTTTTATTGATAGCAATTCCTTTATCCAATAACAGCACGCTGTCTTTTTGTACGCCGGTGTATTGTATCTGCGTGGCATTATTTTCAGCAATGGTTCTTGATCTGCCGCTTGCCATTTTAATAACAGTAACTCTAAAGCTATCGTTGGTTGATTTTTCGATCCGTACATCTACATTGTTTACAAAGGCTGTATCTTCCTGAATACCTTCAAAAGGCTCGAACCTTAAAAAGCTCCTGCGGTTGTATTTATCTAATGGCGATTTAGAAGTGATTTCCAGTTTGGCAACTGAAGGGTTAGATAATACTAATTCCTGCTCAACTATATTTTTGCTGTTGTAATTAAAATCACGGCTGATTGAGGTGATCAACAGTATAAAGCATACCCAACCTAATACCCAAAGTGAGCCGAATGTAAATCCGAGAATATTGCCATGGCTTTTAGCCTTTGCTATTTTGCGAATGATCCAGGTGATGATACCAATAATAGGAACTGCAATGAACAGGATTAAAGTACCCCATGCAAAAAGGTTCTGGTAATCGTTGTGTATAATAAAATCCTTTAAAGGGAAGAAGCCGATTGATACTATTGCAAGGCCAAATAAACCCATGATCAATGCAAAACCTACACAGCCAATAATGAAATAAGCAAATATTTTTACGATCATGGCGATCACATTCCCAAGTCCGCCCCGGTTACGTTTAGTAAAGTTTTTTACATCGCCGGCAACTGCACCAGCCCTTTCGCTGATCACTGCTGACGCCTCTTTGCCAAATTTTTCTGCTTTTTTTCCAACACCTTTCATTTCACCAACTACAGAATTCTTAATGCTGTTCATATCCACTTTCTCGCCTTTCATTTCCAGCTTTTCTGATGTGGTTGATGCCTCTGGAATTACTATCCATAAAATGATATAGATAATTAATGATGTTGGGCTGAAGGTAAAGCGCAATACATCACCAAAATCCCAGAAACCGCCCCAGTGGCCCCATTTTGAAATGAATGACAGGAAAGGCAGCAGGAACAGCACTCTTGGTATCCAGGCATTGATGCCGAAATAATTACCAATACCGCTGCACACACCTGCTATCATTTTTTCATCGGGGTTGCGGAATAATTTTTTTCTTGTTCCACCAATTTGTGTAGTAGCGCTGCTAGGCACTGCCACCCACATAATGATATAGGTTAAGAAACCAATACCAGAGAATAACAGTACAACAAAAATTATCCTGGCAATAACCACATCTATATTAAAATAGTTGGCTAAACCACTACACACACCACCCAGTACCTTGTCATTTTCATCTCTGAAAAGTCTTTTAGAGCCGGTAGTAAATTGCGTTCCGGTAGTTGAGTGCTCGTTAGTTGCTGACGAGGCAGATGAATATGCCTGGCTATCATCCATGGCTTCAAACTCTTCGGGTCTGCCCATGTTTTTAATAATGGCATGTACATCATCATCTGTTATACAGGTTGCGCCCTTGGCTATTTTTTCCTGGAACAATTCACCAATGCGGCTTTCTATATCATTGATGATCTCTTCCTTGCCTTCTTCATTTGCAAAGTGGCGGTTGAGGCTTTCGGTATAATTTTTCAGCAGGTCAAATGCTGTTACTTCTATCGGAACCACTCGTCCCTGGAAGTTTATATTTATTACTTGTTTCATGGCTTTAATTTTTTCGTTTCATTAGTTGTTTTGGTCAAACAAAAAATCATGGCTATACTTTTTGTTACCTGTCTGCTATCAGGCAGGTTTGGGATTGTTGAAGTTGTTGTGATCAATATTGTCCTGTTCTGTTTTGGTTAACGCCCTTACGGCATTGGCCAGTTCGAACCAGGTTGATTCAAGCTCTTTGTAAAAACCGGCACCTTTTTCAGTAAGGGTAAAGTATTTTCGTGGGGGTCCTCCAGTGCTTTCTTCCCAGCGATAAGATAAAAGTTCTGCGTTTTTAAGCCTGGTCAGCAAAGGGTATAAAGTACCCTCCAGGATGTTCAGGTTGGCCGCCTTCATTTTTTCAATGATATCCGAAGGGTAAGCTTCGCCCTCTTTTATTATAGAGAGGATGCAAAACTCCAGAACTCCCTTACGCATCTGGCTGGCTGTGTTATCAATGTTCATGGCTTCAAGTTTTTAACCTCAACCCATCCTTCCCCTGCAGGAGAAAATGAAGCAAAGGTCTTTTCGGAAAATAATTTATTCATGGCTATACTTTTTTGAAAACTGGGAGCAGTTGGTTGCTGGTTTAGGCTGATTACCGGTTTATTGCCCTTTTTTACCTAAATTCTCAATCTCTGACACAAAGATAATAGTATTTTAGTACTATGCAACACATAATACCATATTTTTTATAGTAGTGGGTTGTAGACATTAGCCATATTCGTCACGAAATGCATTGCTATCCTATACTTCAGCCCTAAAAAATAATTTTACAATTTGAATTTATTTGGATAAGTGGCAATAATTTGGGATGACTGGAAGGTATTTATAAACAAGTATGCCCCTTATTAAAGGGTTTGAGACGATTAAACTGGTAGGTCACCGGCTTAAATTACCCTGTTAATCTTTTTATAACATAACGCTACGCTGTAACATTGGTACTTATATTGAGCGTATATCACATAGGAGACATACAAATTATGAAAAAAATTATACCCGCTTTTATTGCCCTGCTACTGATAGTAAGTAGTTGCAAAACGAATAAGGACTACCTATCACGCAGCGATAATGACAACACCCTTTTTGAGGCCATTAAAACATTAAAAAAACGTAATGCTGATACAACTGCGTTACACGCCTTACCTGTTCTATATGCTGCTGCGCAGGAAAGGAACCTGCGGAAAATAGACAGTTATAAAACTTCCAATGAGCTTTCCCGCTGGGATAAGATTATTGGCGCATATACAACTTTACAGGAAATGCATGATGCCATTATTGAAGTAGGTGCTGCCAGCCGGCTGCTAACACCTGTTAATTACCGCCAAACCATTTACGATCTTAAACAAGAGGCAGCAGCTGACTATTATGCTGTGGCAACAGATTTTTTAAACAGGACGGGACGTGATGATGCAAAAAAAGCGTACAGTTATTTCAAAAAAGTTGATCAACTGGTACCTAATCATCCCGATGCTAAAATAAAAATGAATCAGGCATATCAGAATGCTATTGTACATGTGGTTATAAACCCCGTGCAGGATAATTCTTATTTCTTTAATACAGGCTGGGGTAATTACGGGTATAATTACAGCAACGAATATTTTCAGCAAACGTTAGTAAGAGAACTTAAGGGTATAAACAGCAATCGTTACCCTGCCCGTTTTTATACCGATTGGGAAGCAAGGCGTGAGAATGTACAGCCAGATTGGGAAGTAAACCTTACCCTTAGGAATATGCATATACCTACACCTCAAACCTACAGCTACAGCCGCAATGCCAGCCAGCAGATAGAAAGCGGGAGGGACACAAGCGGTAAAGTATTATACCGTACTGTATATGCCACACTTAATATTGCCAGGCAATCTTTTACTGCCCGTGCCGATATGGAAATAAATATTACCGATCTCACTACCCGTAAAAATATTACCTATAAGACTTTCAGGGAAGATTATCGCTGGGAAGAAGAGCATGCAACATACACAGGCGACAGCCGGGCTTTAAGTCCTAACGACTGGGCAATGATAAACAACAGTTATTCTAATCAACCCCGTAAAGAAGATGTGTTGAATGAGTTATACAGGAAATTATATCCACAGGTAAAAAACCGGATTAGTTATGCAGTAGATTGGTAAAAAGAGATTGAAAGATTTCTCTTTCTTTTCTTTCTTATGCCATTTATAATTTTTCGGTTAAATAAAGATCCTATACACCATCCAACTCATCAAATATGCCAGCCCGGTCATATAAACCAATTGAATAAGAGGCCATTTCCAACTGCGGGTTTCTCTTTTTACAATTACAAGTGTACTCATGCACTGCATGGCAAGCACATAAAATATTAATAGTGATAAACCTGTAGCCAGGTTATATACTTTACTGCCGTCGGGCCTTTTAGCAGCAGCCATTTTTCCTCGCAGGGTATTGTCATTTTCATTGGCATCTTCTCCAACACTATACAGGGTGGCCATAGTACCAACAAACACTTCTCTTGCTGCAAATGAAGTGATCAACGCAATTCCGATCTTCCAATCATAGCCTAAGGGGCGGATAGCAGGTTCAATGGTTTTACCCAATGTACCTGCAAAAGAACTTTGCAGCAATTCGGTTTTACGTTGCTTGTTCAATTCATCTGCCTGTTGCGGATTGTCTTTAATAAGCTGTTCATATTTTGAGGTAACGCCGGCCATTTTTTCTTTAGGGCCGTATGTACTTAATGCCCACAGCAAGAGACTGATCATCATGATCACTTTACCGGCATCCAATACAAAAATCTTCGCCTTTTCAACCATGGTGGTTAAAGCATTTTTCCATCTTGGTGCCCTGTATGTTGGTAATTCAAGAATAAAAAAACTACGCTCTGTGCTTTTTATGAACCACTTCATTACCCAGGCAACTATCAATGCCATTACGGTTCCCAATAAATATAAACCCATCATCACCAGTCCCTGTAAACTTAAAAATCCAAAATATAATTCAGACGGAATTACCAATGCAATTAAAATAGTATACACCGGAAGACGGGCACTGCAGCTCATGAGCGGCGTTATCATAATGGTAAGTAACCTTTCTTTTCTATTCTCAATATTCCGGGCACTCATAATGGCTGGCACTGCACAGGCAAAACCACTGATCATGGGCATTACACTCTTACCGTTCAATCCAACTTTACGCATCAATTTATCCGTAAGAAAACTGATACGGGCCATATACCCTGTATCTTCCAGTATAGTTATCAATCCAAACAGGATCATGATCTGCGGAATAAAAATAACTATGCCGCTTAAACCTGCAACAACACCATTTATCAATAGGTCGCTCCACCAGGTTACCGGTAAATTATTGTTGAGGAAACTTCCAAACTCTCCAAACACCCATTCAATGCCATCCATAGGATATTTGGCAACCCAGAACACACTTTGAAAAAGCAGGAACAGTACTACAATTAAAATAAGATAGCCCAAGCGTCGATGCAACAAAATATCATCAAGCCTTTCATTAAACATGGCCTTTTGCAAAGGATCTGCTTCAACCACCGTTTGCTGCATGATATGCTTAATGTGTCCATATCGCTGCATAATTTCTTCGGCCTGTGTTTTTGTTGGATTGAATTTATTATCCAGTTCTATCTGTTCTATTTTTTGCTGCATTCCTGGTTCCAACAAAAAATGCTCGTGGTTGATGAGGTAATGAATGGCTGTATAATTACTGATATTGGGATAATGATCTTTTATCTGTTGAATGGCATTTGCTGCCATTGCATTATTATCTATAAAATCACGGGGCGGAGAGTGGTATACATTTTCTGCGGAGTGTTCAATCACTTTTTTTAATTGATCCAGGCCTTTGTTCTTTCTTGGATTAATGGGCACAATGGGCACGCCTAATTCCCGCTCAAGACCAGGTATATCGATCTGTGTGCCTTTGCGTTTGGCAAGGTCCATCATGGTAAGCGCAACTACAACCGGTATATTCAGATCAATGATCTGGGAGCAGAATAAAAGATTGCGTTTTAAATTACTGGCATCAGCAACCAATAAAACCATATCGGGCTTAATAACCTCATCCTGGTTTAATAAAACCTTGTAAGCAACCCACTCATCACTTCGTTTTGGATATAAACTATAGGAGCCCGGCAGATCGATAATGGTGGCAGAAAGCTCAGAATTGATCTTGCTTTGTCCCATTTTCTTATCAACGGTTACTCCCGGAAAATTACCTACCTGCTGGTTTAACCCGGTTAAATAATTAAACAACGAGCTTTTGCCACTGTTGGGATTGCCTACTAATGCTATGTTTATCTGTTTTGCCAAGCTGTTATGTGAGGTGCAAAAATAGCGGTTAAGCCATTTATACGGTTACGAATTAAGAAAGATGAAAGTAGCTATGCGGAAATTCTCACTTACACAGATTGATTAATTTTTACAGGCCGTTTACACAATTAGTGTTTAGCCGTGTTACCTTTGTGCTCTTAAAATAAATACATATACATGAAACATATTTTTTGGGTACTGCTGTTTTTTTCTGCTGCAACCCCGGCACAAAAAAACAAGAAGGCCCAGGTAAAGGCAGACAAGCTTGTTTTAACTGCACTACAAACCCATATTAGTTTTTTAGCTGATGATAAACTGGAGGGCCGGAGAACCGGAACTGCGGGTGAAAAGATAGCCTATGAATATATAAGTAATCAATTTACACAAGCAAGCCTTATTCCTAAAGGGGAAAAAGGAACTTATATCCAGCCTTTTGATGTTGCAGAAGGAAAACAATTAGATCCCTCAACCTATATTACTATAAACGGTGATAAGCTTATCCTGGAAAAGGATTTTTTCCCTTTTGTTTTTAGTGCCAATGCTGATACAGAAACCTCCGGAGCTATTGCATTGCCCGAAGCTGATGCCGCCTGGTTTTGGGATTTGAAGGAAACGCTTGACGAGAATAAAAACAATCCTCATTTTGATCTGGAAGATGCTATTATTAAAAAGGTTAACAAGGTTGCGTCAAAAGGAGCATCAGTATTGCTTATTTATAACAGTGCTAACATTAAAGATGAATTGAAGTTTGATGGCAGATCAAAAACAGAAGTTGCAAAAATTCCGGTATTGTATATTAGCAACGATGTTAAAACCAGGTATTTTAAAGAGGATACGAAATCTGCGGAACTGAAACTCCGGGTTTCTATCAGCAATAAAAAAAGAACTGGCCATAATGTTATAGGCTATATAGACAATGGCGCTGCCAATACTATCATACTTGGAGCACATTACGATCACCTGGGTTATGGAGAAGACCATAATTCTTTGTTTACGGGAAATATACCAATGATACATAACGGCGCCGATGACAATGCCAGCGGTACGGCTGCTTTAATTGAGCTTGCCAAACAGTTAAAAGCATCTAAACTGAAAAATAATAACTATCTCTTCATTGCTTTCTCTGGCGAAGAGCTGGGTTTGTACGGCAGTAAATATTATACCGAGCATCCTACTGTTGATTTTTCAAAAACCAATTACATGATCAACATGGATATGGTAGGCAGGCTTAACGACAGCACACACGGACTAACCATTGGAGGTTATGGCACATCGCCAGTGTGGGGAGAGCAGCTTACTACAAAGGATAAATACCTGAAAATAAATTTCGACAGTAGCGGCAGTGGACCAAGCGATCACACTTCTTTTTATAGAAAAGATATACCCGTATTATTTTTCTTTACGGGTTCGCATAGTGATTATCATAAACCAGGCGACGATGCCGCAAAAATTAATTATGCCGGCGAGCTGATACTCTTAAAATATATTTATGGGGTTATAGATAAAACAAATAAAAAAGGAAAACTACCTTTTACAAAAACCCGTGAAGCACAGCAAATGGGTAAAAGAAGTTTCAGCGTAAGTATGGGCATTATGCCAGATTATACTTTTAGCGGTACAGGCGTCAGAGCAGATGGCATCAGCGAAGGAAAGGCAGCTGCAAAAGCTGGTTTAAAGACAGGCGATATAATTACCCAGATGGGCGATAATAAAATTACAGATGTGCAGGGTTATATGCAGGCGCTGGGCAAATTTAAAAAAGGCGATGCTACAAAAATTATTGTAAAAAGAGGCGCTGAAGAGATTGTATTTGATATTGTGTTTTAATCTTACTATCTTTTAAATAATGGCAGCAAGTCAAAAACTTAAAATTGATAACGAAGAATTAGCACAGGAGTTTTTTGAAGATTCTCTTTTGCTGGGCATAGTTGCGCCAATAAAAGATTACCAGTTTAGCTGGCAGCTTAACCAG
>JAYUYX010000239.1:0-3482 GCA_043752205.1 Chitinophagaceae bacterium | reverse complement strand
ACCCGCCTTCGACAAGCTCAGGCTGACAACTCAACACTATTTAGATTCAATAAGATTTTTTTCAGCTCCTCCACTCCTGCTGTTGCAGGCATTTCTATAAAATGTAAGTTTTGTTGTTTTTCCGTTGCCGGTATTTTTTTATCAATGATGAATTTTGGAATTGCAGGATCTGCATAATATAATAATGATGCTGCCGGGTAAACCTGCAAGGAAGTGCCAACCACTACAAAATAATCGCATTGCTGTAAAACGGCAGCGGCTGCTTCCATCATAGGTACTGGTTCTCCAAACCATACAATATGCGGTCTAAGCTGTGTGCCATCTTCTGCCATGTCACCAAGATTAATGTCATCTTTTATCTCGAAAAAATTTAATTCATCAGCCAGGCTACGCATTTTAAAGATCTCACCATGCAGGTGTAAAACATTTTTTGAGCCAGCTCTTTCATGCAGGTCATCTATATTCTGTGTGATGATGGTTACATCAAAATCTTTTTCAAACTCAGCCAGGCCAATATGTGCCGCATTGGGTAATGCTGCTGCCACATCTTTGCGGCGGGCATTATAAAAATCTAAAACAAGTTGAGGATTGTTGTACCAGCCCTGGGGTGAAGCCACTTCATACACATCATAACCGTTCCAAAGGCCATCGCTGTCACGGAAAGTTTTTAAACCACTCTCTGCACTTATACCGGCACCCGATAAAACAACAATGTGCTTTTTATTTTTCATTGATATTTTTCTTCCTGCTGATAGTTTTTCAATGATCGTTGTCAGGCGTTTTTGTTTGGTATCATCCCTTTTGGCACTCAGTTTCAGATTTTTTTAAAGCGACCGGCACTCCAAACATTATCCAGTGCAATCATTCTAACAGCTTCAAAGCCATAATCCGATACAAAGTCCCAGTTTTTATCCCGGGAAAGATCGCTGGCAATTTTGGAAGTGAGTTTGGGATAAGCTATCCACAATTTTGCTTCCCCCTGCAATGCAGGTATCACATCTTTCAATATGCCTACCAGTTGGCGTTGGTTAACTGCAAATATCAAAGCAAAATCTATTTTTCGGTTTTGTAATAATGGAGTAACCCCTTTGCAAAAATTAAGTTTTACAAATTGTTTTTCCATGGAGGAAGGCATACCCTGTATAAGCAAGTACCTCTCATCTTTTAATTGTTTCTCCAGCAATGTTTGAACAGGCATAATTGGTTAACTGTTAATGAAAAAAAAAGGATCTTGCAATTCTTTTTAAACATCAGCCCCTGTGCAGTGGCTTTTTAAGTTTAGGGATAAAAATAGTTTTGGCAAAGGGAGAATGGGTTCTCATTCCATTTCCTGCAGCTCAAATTAAACAATATGTTTGGCAGTTAAAAGTTTTGACATAAAAAAAACTCCATCCTGGGATGGAGTTTTTTTTGTATTCGTTAAAATTATTTTCCTACAGGCTTATAATAAGATAATGCTTCAGGCATATAGCTTTCTAATTTAGCTATCCTATTTTGATCTGAAGGGTGTGTAGATAAAAACTCAGGTGGCTTTTGTCCATTGGCTGCGGCAGCCATTCGCTGCCAGAAAGGAATTGCTTCTCTGGGATTATATCCTGCCATTGCTGCAAAGTTTAAACCAAACTTATCAGCTTCAAGCTCCTGGTTGCGGGAGTTAGGTAATAGAACAGCTATCTGAGCTGTTGGTGCAAATACACTGGTGAATAAAGAATTGTATTTAGGATTATTGGCAGTAGCCAGGTTACCTATAATTTCTAATCCCTGTGCCAATGCACCCTGGCTCATTCTTTCATTTCCATGATGGGCAACTGCATGGGTAATTTCATGCCCCATTACCACGGCAAGTGCCGCCTCGTTTTGGGTATAGTTTAACAAACCCGTATAAACAACCACTTTACCACCTGGCATAGCCCATGCATTTACCTCTTTGTTATCAATAAGATTAAATTCCCATTTGTATCCATTAAGTTCGTTTGCCTGACCTTTTTGAGTATAATAATCCGTAATTACCCTTGCAATACGGCTTCCAACACGCTTTACCATTTCTGCATCTCTGTTATTAGAACTGGAAACCACTTTATTCTGTGAAAGAAACGACTGGTACTCGGTAATTGCCTGTTGTTGTAAAGTTGATTCAGGGAATAAGGCTAATTGCTTACGGCCTGTTACTGCGTTAGTGCTACAGGCTACAAAAAAGGCACCTGTTGCAAGTAATAAAAAAATCTTTTTCATCTTTTATAGTTTTTATACCTAGTATTAATCAATTGGCGTACCAATAATTTACGGAGTGAAATAAATATGTAAAATTAACAATAGATATACTATACAAAATTGTGTTTAAATTAATCCTGGTTACGTCGGGATTTTTTCCTGTCGCGGTGTTTGAGGATGGGGATTCTGCTTTCTACACCACGTAAAATACGGCCTATATTCTTTTGATGCGTAGCGATAACTAAAATGGCAACTATTAAAGCAAATACTCTATACAGCACTTCATGCTCATTCCATACCCATAATACACAAATAGGAAGTGCAATGGCTGCCAGTATAGAGCTTAAAGAAACATACCTTGTTAAAAAAAGTACCAATACAAAGATACCGATGCAACTTACTGCGATCACCGGCTGAATCGCCAATACCATACCTAGCAAAGTTGCAACACCTTTACCTCCTCTAAAGCCAGCAAAAATGGGAAATATATGCCCTACTACAGCGGCAAGGCCCAGCCCCAACATAAGGTTGGTTCTTTCTAATTCATGATTTAAATAAAACGGAAGAAAATTATACAACATCACTGCAGCCATTCCTTTTAAAATATCAAATACCATTACCATGCTGCCATAACGTGAACCCAATACCCTGAAAGTGTTTGTAGCGCCCATATTACCGCTTCCATAATCACGGATGTCGATACCGAAAAAGCGTCTGCTTACCATTAAAGCTGTAGGAATAGAGCCAATTAAATAAGATACAATAATGAGAACTAATTCTTTCATTTGTTTCTTTAGCTTGAGTTGGACGGTAAAAATAACGAAAATCCGGTTCTCATCCGTTATTAAAATTTAAAGCCTAACTTATTTTGTGTATAACTTACGAGCTTACCTGCTCCAATGCATTAATCACATATACATTTTATACATATCCACTCCCCTTTTTGAATTGTTTTGACTGGATTTATACCACGGGTAATAATAGCAGTTGTTATGGTGGGTTCATCGGCTTTTATAAATCCACTGAATATTATACAGGCGGTCTTTTTACAAACAGCTTTGATCGCATCAAGGCTTTGGATTATCACATTTAGATTAATGTTGGCAAGAATGATATCATAAAAGGGGCCAGCTGCAATACTGTCGGCTTTTTTTATATTGATATCGGAGCAATTATTGGTAACTGTATTTTCAATAGCATTTTCAATACTCCATTCATCGTAATCAATAGCATCAACATGGATAGATCCCATTTTTTTAGCCAGTATGGCT
>JAYUYX010000238.1:0-3484 GCA_043752205.1 Chitinophagaceae bacterium | reverse complement strand
TTGATTGGGACTACACTAAAAGAAGATAAGGGCATATTGATATTATTAAGCTTATCCGCATTGAGCTTCTTAATATTTCCTTTGCTGGGAATTATATTGCCGATGATTTTATGGCTTACATATAAAGATAAAATTTTAGGAATTAAAGAAACCGGGAGGAAAATTATAAAATCACAGGTTTATTGGTTAACTATATTTTTGATAGTTTATCTATATATTTTCGGTCTTAAGATTTTTGATTTGTCTGAGCCGTTTTCAATAAACCTTAAAATTGTCATTGTAGGCTTATACTTGTACAACCTAATAATAATTTCACTCATCATAACAGGTGTCATTAAAGATAAACAAAGAAATTTCCATGGCGCAGTTACTCCTCTTCTATAATCATAAACTGTTGCTCAAGCGCAAAAGAATTATCTAATATGATCTTAAAAAAATCTTTACCCCATTTAGCATAAAAGGGCATAAAATTCTCAATGCGTTCCTGCAGGTTATTGTGTGGAAATAATTGAGATCTTAATTTATGTAATTGCCGTTGCTGTGCTTCAAATTTTTTCTTTTCGGCCCGTAGCATTTTCTTTTCAAGGGCTTCTATTTTGCGTAAAGCCAGTTTTTCCAAAGCCTCGGTATGGGGTTGAAGTGTAATATCAACTGCTCCTGCTGTAGCGTTTAACTTTACATAAAACTCATGGATTACTTGCTTCTCTTTTTCGAGGCTCAATTTTACTTCACTATCTCTTTTCACCAATTGGCTAAGTATTTCACTTTCTGATTTAAACAGGTTGGATATATTAAGCCCCAAACGGGAAACAAGTAACGAGAAACGTTCTTCAACCAACAAAAATGAATTACGCAAAACCAACACAGGGAATGGAACATTAACGGCTGCAAAAACATTTTTCAATTCAAGCCAATATGCAATCTCTCCTCCTCCTCCAATAAAAGCGATATTGGGTAATAACATTTCCTGGAAGACGGGCCGAAGAATTACATTAGGGCTGAATCTTTCAGGGCTGGTCTTTAATTCTCCCATCATCTCCGCTTCGGTAAATGATAATTGAGTATTGAGAATTGAATATTGATCATTTTTTTTTTCGATCCTTTCTCTCGTGTCCTCCTGCAGGTAAAACATATTTAGATCTCTCCCGCTTGCCTGTACCTTATATTCCTTTGGAAATTTAGTAACTGCATCTTCTACAATACTGTAAGAGAACTGTTCTTTTAATTCTTTTTCAACAACAGGGACAAAAGCTTTTTTATAATCTGCATCATCCGGTAAAAAAACGATCAACCCATATTCTCCAAACAGTGCATTGATCAATTTAAAAGTTGCCTGTTCGATAGTATTTCCTTCAATATAACAGGCTTTCATCAGTTCAATAATTTCCTTACCATATGGATGCACAGTTATTTCACCATCGATAGCATCCAGCATTTTCACAAGTGACTTATCAACCTTCATGCGGCCAACTGCACCCGTCTGGCTTGTCTTCCATTCATGTTTTACTCCATTGATATAAATATGGCCAAGTTCTTCCAGATCTGCATCTTCACTACCCATGTAAAACACCGGCACAAAATCATTTTCCGGCATTTCAGCTTTCAACTTCTCACAAAGCTTTATGGCATGCAGTATTTTATAGATGAAGTAAAGATGTCCTGTGAAAATATTGGGTTGATGGGCTGTGGTTATGGTAAAACAGTTGTTGTTACTTAACAACTTAATATTTTGCTGCTGCTTTACAGTTGGTGTTTCAGCAGCATAATGTTTATTTAAAACATCAACTAATAATTTCCTGTCTGTTGGGTATGATCTTCTTTCCCTAATTGCAGCTTTTATTCCATCAATTGAAACGGGGTGAGCATAAAAAGGTTGCAGTTTTATATCGGCATGTATATAATCCAAAACGATTTTGGAAAAATTTCCTGTTGCCTCATAAGAAACCTGCTTTGCTTTATTAATCATTGTTCAATAATAAACAATTTTAGCTAATCAGCTTAATAGATAACCAATTCTACTCTTGAAAGTCTCCCCTCCTCGGGGGAGATTTAGAGGGGGCTTACTTCTCCTTCAATATCATAATCGTAGGCCTTTGTAATCTTTACATTTACAAAATCGCCGATCGTTAATTTCTTTTTAGTTTGAATGATCACTTCATTATCTACTTCAACACTGTCAAACTCTGTTCGGCCCAGGTAACGGCCAGCTTCTTTTTTATCGATCAATACTTTAAAGGTCTTGCCCACTTTTTCCTGGTTCTTCTCTAAGCTGATCTCCTGCTGCACTTCCATTATTTCCTGGGCACGGGCTTCTTTTTCTTCAGCAGAAATATCATCTACCAGTTCATGTGCGCTGGTGCCTTCTTCGTGGCTGTAAGTAAATATTCCTACCCTGTCAAAACGCATTTTTTGTAAAAAAGTTTTCAGTTCTTCCACATCATCTCTTGTTTCGCCCGGGAAGCCAGCTATCAATGTGGTACGTAAACAGATACCGGGCATACGGTTCCTTATCTCCCCCACCAGTTCTTCCATTTCTTCACGTGTAATTTGCCGCTTCATTAGGTTAAGCATGTTATTGGCTGCATGCTGTAAGGGCATGTCCAGGTAATTACAAATATTTTCTCTTTCCTTTATCGCATCAATAATTTCAAGCGGAAATTTTGATGGATAGGCATAATGCAAACGGATCCATTCAAGTCCTTTTACATCTGCAAGTGCATGCAGTAATTTTGGGAGCTCTCTTTTTTTGTAAATATCAAGCCCGTAATAAGTAAGCTCTTGCGCTATCAACATTACTTCCTTTACACCACGGTCTACCAGCCTTTTGGCTTCATCAACCAGTGATTCTATAGGCCGACTCACATGCTGCCCCCGCATTAATGGAATGGCACAGAATGAACAGGTACGGTTGCAACCCTCACTGATCTTCATATAAGCATAATGCTGTGGGGTATATAATAACCGTTCGCCCATCAGGTCATTCTTATAATCGGCATCGAAGATTTTTAAAATATTGGGTAGTTCCATTGTACCGAAATAAGCATCCACTTCCGGTATTTCTTGTTCCAGGTTATTTTTATAACGTTCACTCAGGCAACCCGTAACATATACTTTATCCAGTTTTCCACGGCGTTTCAACTCAACCTGCTGCAAAATGGTATTAATGCTTTCCTCTTTAGCTTTTTCTATAAAACCACAGGTATTAACTACAACTATATTATGATCCTTTTTTGCACTTTCATGAACCACGGCTATCTCATTGGCAATTAACTGGCCGCTTAATACCTCACTATCCACCATGTTCTTACTGCAGCCCAGGGTTATGATATTTACCTTATCCCTTTTAATTGATCTTGTCTTCATAATAATTGGCGGCAAAGTTAAGCTTTTAGTATGCAGTATTAAAGCTGTTTTAAAATACTGTTCCCTGTATCCTTTTCGGGATAGATGTAATTTTTTACCGAATAAAATTATATTTTTATTG
>JAYUYX010000237.1:0-40184 GCA_043752205.1 Chitinophagaceae bacterium | reverse complement strand
AGCTGGACTATATCAATTACCGGGTAAGAAAAGGTGTGGGGTTTTCAGTAAGCATCAATTACAAATTTTAAAACACATCATTGAAACAATATTTATTTAAAAATTTAAAACAAAAACTTAAAAAATATGAATAAAGCAAGTAATCAAATTAAATAATGCCCAACCAACACTGAATTTATTACTAAATTTTTTTTAAGATCTCAAATTACCAAACAAACAAAATTCACTGCTTCACAGGCAGAACATCTAAAACACAAAAACAACTTTTATGAAAAAGAATATTTTTTCCTTTACAATCTTAATGGTTACTGTACTTGCAGTAACAAACAGTTTTGGACAGGTTATTGTACTTCCAAACAACTCAACATTACCAAGTGTCATTACAGCGGGGCAAACAATCGTTTGTTCTAACAATCAAACTTTCTTCATTAATGGTAAAGTCTATGTACAATCAGGTGCTGCTATTCAATTTGGTCAGGGTACAATAGTTAAGGGTATAAAAAAACCAACTCCGGCTGAAGCCTCAGCATTGGTGATATGCCGTGGCGCTACAATAGATGCACAAGGCACCAATACAAACCCCGTAGTATTTACTTCAGCGGAAGCTACCCAGCGTGTAGGAGACTGGGGTGGTATAGTAGTATTAGGTTCTGCTCCTTTGAACAGGGCCGATACTTCAGTTGAAGGAATTGATCTGCCTTCTTTACCACAAGGTGTTGATGTAGGTTATGGTGGTGGTGGTGCCGGCCAGGGAAATCCTGACCAGTCATCAGGTATCATCAGGTATGTACGAATCGAGTTTGCAGGTGCAAACGTAACTGCTAACAATGAATTGAATGCTTTAACTTTTGGTGGTGTAGGCCGTGGTACAGAAGTGGATTTTGTGCAGGCACTTTATGGTTCAGATGATGCCTTCGAGTGGTTCGGTGGTACAGTAAATGCTAAGCACCTGATATCTTTTGGCAACGATGATGATTCATGGGATTTTGATTTTGGATACAGTGGGCACTTACAGTTCTTAGTATCATGTGAAAGTATTTCTAAACCTACTTATTCAAGTGATCCTAATGGTATTGAAAGCGATAATGATGCAACAGGTACTTCAGCTTCTCCAAGAACCAATGCTACTATTTCTAACATGACAACTATTGGTGTTGAAGATTCAGCTTCTGCCAGTGAGTTCTTACCAGCTCCGGGTTCTAAGCGTCTTTTATATGGCGCCCGTTTCCGCAGGAACAGCAGTTTCACTGTTCAGAATTCTATTTTTATGGGTTTCCCTACTGGTGTTCGTTTTGAAAGTGCAGGGTCTATTGCTGATGTAGCTCGTTTTCAGTATAACCTCGTTCATGGTTTTAGGGTTACAGATCTGGGTGCAGGAATAAACGGAACAAATACTGAATTCTTAGGAAGCATTTTCAATTCAAATGTGCCAATTCAGTTGAATGATCCATTCAACCCAACCTTGCCTGATTTCAGACCGGCAACAAGTTCACCGGCAGCAGCTGGAGCAAATTTCACAGGACTTACTGCAATTCCTGCAAATTTCTTTACTGCCCCAAGTACACCAACATATCGTGGTGCATTCCCATCAACATTACAGAATTGGGCAGCATCATGGAGCAGGTTCATTACGTTTCCTCTATAATTAATAACCCGCCGGGTGGTTATTTCCAGGCATTGCCATGGCTGATACTACCTGGTTAAAAATAGTTTTATGAAAAAAATATTGATCATCTTCTTTTTACTCTTATCAGTACTAGGATATACCCAGACGGTGACACCCGTTCTTTACCCTCAATATATGGAAGGGGTTGGAAACGGTGTTGTTTCTGATCTTCGTAGTGTACCCTATGCCTGCAGGATGACCCTTGATGGGTTAATTCCAAACAGGCTGTACTATTATTACAATAGGTTTGTTCTGGATCCAACTAATGCGAATCCGGATCCAAACGGCCAGGGTACTATAATTATACCCCAGAGTGGTGCAACGCCATTTCAGCGTATCACTGCCCCAAATCTTTCTGCATCATCTACAGCAGGTACTTTTACTACTGATGCCAATGGTTCATATACGGGCTGGTTTATAACAGAACCAACCGCATCACCTGTGTACTTTCCCGGTAACCAGGTGTATTGGCGCATCATGCTCAGAAATGATCAATTTGCTCCGGCAAATGCTATTGAACTTCGTTTAACAGTCCCGTTACCTGTAAGAACCTTGCAGTGGCTGGGTTATGCACCCGCAGGGCCAACACCTCCCGCAGGATTTGTGGGTACACTTGTTACAAGAGCTGCAACTGCAACAGATTTTACGCCTAAGAATTTTGTTATGCTATATGATAATGTAGCAGGTACAGGACGCCCAATAGGTGGAACATTTGTTGAGGATGATCTTTTAAGTGTAACAGGTTTGGGTTACATAGGCGCTTATCCTAATGGTACAGGTGCTGCTCAGAACGGCCGATGGGGAGCTATAGTTCCCAGCGGAACACCACAAGGTCCCGGTCTGGCAAGCGGTATAAGAAATATTTCTCAATTTAATTTTGCCAGTGGGTCACTTGTAAATGTATGTAATGGTAATGGTACGGGTACCTTTGGAACAATCAATACCGTGAACCATGCCGGTACCCAGGCAACTGGTGCCGGCGTTTTAAATATTACAACATGCAGTACTGCAGTTGTAAGTTGTAATAATCTTAGCCTTTCAACAGTTGTTACCGGTACAGCGTGTAATGCAAGTACGGGGGCTATTGATCTTACAGTGTCAGGTGGAACTGCCCCTTACACTTATTTGTGGAGCAATGGTGCAACAACACAGGATATAAGTGGCGTACCCGGTGGTAATTACACCGTAACAGTAACTGATGCTACTAATGTTTGTACATCAGTTGCTGCGGCTACAGTATCTACTACTCAGCTGATCAGCCTTTCAGCTGTCATCACCGGGGCAAGTGCTTGCGTTAACAATAGCGGTGCCATTGATCTTACTGTTAATGGGGGTGTTGGACCATATACTTATGCATGGTCAAATAGTGCAACAACAGAAGATCTTACAGGTCTTACTGCAGGTACTTATACCGTAACAGTAACCGGTGCAGGAAGCTGTACGGCAAGTGCATCTTATATAGTTTCACAGCCTGCTGCTTTAGCTGCTACTGCATCTGCTCCGGCAATTCCTAACTGCGGTACTACAACAACAGTTTTGGTAAGTGCTACAGGAGGAAATGCTCCTTATACAGGAACAGGAAGCTTTAACGTAACAGCCGGAACTTATAATTATACAGTAACAGATGCAAGGGGTTGTACAGCTACCAGATCTATTACAATAGCGCCTGCTTTATGTATCAATGTGGCAGAAGTGATCTATCCAAAATTTCTTCAGGGTGTAGGTACTGGCTCACCTTCAAGTGATCTGAAGGTTCCCTATGCATCACGTATGACGCTTACGGGCCTTAATGCTAATGCTACCTATCGTTTTTTCACCTCATTTACAGATAATCCGGCGTCCAATAATAATGGCGCTTTGGGTGCTATGATACTGGCCAATCAAACTAGTGATTTCACCAGGATTACCAGCACGTCGGTTGCTACAGCAGGTGAATACGGAGAGTTTACAACAGATGCCTCAGGTAGCTATACCGGATGGTATGTGCTGGAACCAGGCAGTGATATAATATTCACTCCTGGTAATGCTTTATACTGGCGGATCATGCTCAATGACGGTTCCGGTGGAACGATAATTACAACACGTGTAACTGCAACCAATTCAGTAACCGTAATTAACTGGGGTTTCACTTCCGGCGCTCCTTTGGAGGGATCTGCAATTTATAATGTTGCAAACACAGCATGGACACCAAAGAATTTTGTTATGCTGTATGATAATATTACGGGAACAGGAAGGCCTGTAACAGGTACATTCATAGAAAGCGACGGAACCGTTAATACCACTGCAGAAGGTTATGACCTTTGGTATGAATTTTTTGTAAATGGCTTTGATAATGTTTGGGGAACAATTATCCCGAATAATTTAAACAACGGTATCAATAATATTTCACAGTACGCATTGTCAGATGGTAGCTTTGTAAATAAGTGTACTTCTCCTGATGGCGTATATGGTACAACAGATACCAGGAACGCTTCTACAGGCAATGACGCTTTTGGAACACTTCTTATAATTGATTGTACGCCATCAGCAGGTTGTTCATTGGCTGCCACAACAGTAGTTACCAATGTGCTTTGTTTTGGTGCAAGCACCGGTGCAGTAAACCTTACTGTTACAGGAGCAACAGCGCCAACCTTTGCATGGACAGGTCCTAATGGCTTTACAGCAACTACGGAAGATATCAGTGGTCTTATTGCCGGAGTATATAATGTTACCATTACTGATGGATCTTGTACTGCAACAGCCAGTGCAACTGTTACACAGCCAGCTTCAGCTGTTACTGCATCTGCGGTGGCAACTAATGTAAATTGTTTTGGTCAGAGCACAGGTTCAGTAAACCTTACAGTAAGTGGCGGTACTTCTCCATACACTTATTTGTGGAGTAACAGTGCAACTACAGAAGATATCAGCGGGCTTGCAGCAGGTACTTACAGTGTAACTGTAACTGATGCTAATGGATGTACAGCAACAGCCAGTGCAACCGTAACACAACCAGTAAGTGCAGTTTCAGCAACAGCGGTAGCAACTTATGCTACTTGTGGAAATGCAAACGGTTCAATAGATCTTACAGTGAGTGGCGGAACTTCTCCATATACTTATTTGTGGAGCAATAGTGCTACCACTGAAGATATCAATGGCCTGATAGCAGGCACTTACAGTGTAACCGTAACAGATGCGAACGGATGTACAGCTTCGGCTAGTGCAACTGTAAACAATGCAGGTGCACCAACAGTTGTAGTAACAAACACAACCAATGTCCTTTGCTTTGGCCAGGCTACCGGTTCAATCAATATTACGGTAAGCGGCGGAGCAGCACCATATACCTATTTATGGAGTAACAATGCAACTACAGAAGATATCAGTGGGCTTGCAGCAGGTACTTATAGTGTAACTGTAACTGATGCGAACGGATGTACTGCAACCGCCAGTGCAACGGTAACACAACCAGCTTCAGCTGTTACTGCATCTGCGGTGGCAACTAATATAAATTGTTTTGGTCAGAGCACAGGTTCAGTAAACCTTACAGTAAGTGGCGGAACTTCTCCCTATACTTATTTATGGAGTAACAGTGCAACTACAGAAGATATCAGCGGCCTTGCAGCAGGTACTTACAGTGTAACTGTAACTGATGCGAACGGATGTATTGCAACAGCCAGTGCAACTGTTACACAACCAGCTTCAGCTGTTACTGCATCTGCGGTGGCAACTAATGTAAATTGTTTTGGTCAGAGCACAGGTTCAGTAAACCTTACAGTGAGTGGTGGAACTTCTCCTTACACTTATTTGTGGAGTAACAATGCAACGACAGAAGATATCAGTGGGCTTGCAGCAGGTACTTACAGCGTAACAGTAACTGATGCGAACGGATGTACAGCAACAGCGAGTGCAACCGTTACACAGCCAGCATCAGCGGTTACTGCATCTGCGGTAGCAACCAATGCTACCTGCGGTAATGCAAACGGTTCTGTGAATCTTACTGTTTCAGGCGGCACAGCGCCATACAGTTATTTATGGAGTAACAATGCTACCACAGAAGACATCAGTGGCCTGATAGCAGGTACTTACAGCGTAACAGTAACTGATGCAAATGGGTGTACAGCTTCAGCCAGTGCTACGGTAAATAATGTAGGCGGACCATCAGTTGTTGTAACAAACACAACCAATGTGCTTTGCTTTGGCCAGGCTACCGGTTCAATCAATATAACGGTAAGCGGCGGAGCAGCACCATACACATACTTATGGAGTAACGGTGCAACCACTGAAGACATCAGCGGACTTATAGCGGGAACTTATACAGTAACTGTAATGGATGCCAATGAGTGTTCAGCTACGGGTTCTGTAACAATTACACAACCCAATGCTGCCTTAGTTGGATCCGCCGTAGCGTCTAATGCTACTTGTGGCAATGCCAATGGTTCAGTGAACTTAACAGTAACAGGTGGCACAGCGCCATACAGTTATTTATGGAGTAACAGTGCAACCACTGAAGACATCAGTGGATTAGTTCCTGGCACTTACAGTGTAACAGTAACCGATGCGAACGGATGTACAGCAACAGCAAGTGCAACTGTAAATAATATCGCTGGCCCATCAGCCACAGTGGTAGCAACAAATGCAACCTGTGGTAATGCAAACGGTTCAGTGAACTTAACCGTAACAGGCGGCACAGCACCATACAGTTATTTATGGAGTAACGCTGCAACTACTGAAGACATCAGTGGTTTAGTAGCGGGAACTTACAGCGTCACTGTAACTGATGCAAACGGATGTACAGCAACAGCCAGTGCAACTGTAAATAATATCGCTGGTCCATCAGCCACAGCCGTAGCAACTAATGCTACCTGCGGTAATGCGAGCGGTTCAGTAGATCTTACAGTAACAGGCGGCACAGCGCCATACAGTTATTTGTGGAGTAACAATGCAACTACTGAAGACATCAGTGGATTGGTTGCAGGCACTTACAGTGTAACAGTAACAGATGCGAACGGATGTATAGCAACAGCGAGTGCAACTGTAAATAATGCAGGTGCACCATCAGTTGTTGTAACAGGCACAACCAATGTGCTTTGCTTTGGCCAGGCTACCGGTTCAATTAATATTACGGTAAGCGGCGGATCAGTTCCATACACATTCTTATGGAGTAATGGCGCAACCACTGAAGACATCAGTGGATTGATTGCCGGAACATACAGCGTAACTGTAACAGATGCGAACGGATGTTCAGCAACTGCCAGCGCAACGATCACTCAACCCACTGCAGCGTTAAGCGCATCAGCAGTTGGTGTAGGACTGACCTGTTC
The DNA here is from genome assembly GCA_043752205.1 of Chitinophagaceae bacterium. Taxonomy (GTDB): domain Bacteria; phylum Bacteroidota; class Bacteroidia; order Chitinophagales; family Chitinophagaceae; genus Ferruginibacter. Next base: position 33,221 of record JAYUYX010000237.1, on the reverse strand, counting down.
AACAACAGGTAATAATGGTACAATAACTTTAACAGTAAGTGGTGGCACATCGCCTTACACTTATTTGTGGAGCAACAATGCTACCACCCAGAACCTTGCTTCATTGGCAGCAGGTACTTATACAGTAACAGTAACCGATGCGAACGGATGTACTGCAACAGCGAGTGCAACGATCAGGGCGAGGTTTGCTGCATCGTCAAGTGTAGGACCACTTGCCTGTACAGCAGTTACCGGCCAGGTAACTGTAACGCCAACCGGCGGTACAGCACCTTATACTGCCACTGCAACAACTTCGGGTGTTACACCTGCAAGCCAGAGTGGTTCAGGAGCGATGGTATTCACTGTACAGTTTGGAGCTTACAGCTTTAATGTAGTGGATGCTACCGGTTGTGTACGTGTAGTAACGGGAAGGGTAGCTGGCCCATTAGTGGCAGCAGCCAGTGCAGGAACAATACCATGTGGCCAGACAACAACCATCGTTACGGTCTCTGCATCACAGGGTATACCACCATACAGCGGTACGGGTAACTTTACCGTACCTGCAGGTCCATACAGTTTTACTGTAACAGACTCAAGAGGATGTACTGCAACGATCTCAGGTACTATCGCAGCACCATTATGTTATACAGTTGCAGAAGTATACTATCCTAAATATGTACAGGGCGTAGGAACAGGCAGTCCATCTGCAGATACTAAAGTTCCTTTTGCATCCCGCATGACGATCAGTGGATTGACAGCAGGAGCAACCTATCGTTATTTTTCAAGGTTTGTAGAAAATCCTTCTTCAGCCTTATCAAATGGTATCGGTGACTTTATCCTGGTAAACCAGGTTGGTAACTTCAGCCGTGTAACCTCAGCGAGCATGAGCACAGCGGGAGAATACGGAGAGTTTACTGCCAACGGATCAGGCAGCTATACCGGTTGGTTTGTACAGGAGCCGGGCAGTGATATTGGATTTACACCAGGCAACCAGTTATACTGGAGAGTCATGCTTAATGACGGAGCCGGTGGTAATACAGTAGCAGCCCGTGTTACAGCATCCAATCCTGTAACGGTACTGAACTTTGGTTCAACTCCATCAGATGGAACAGGATTAAGAAGAACAACAAATGTTGATTATACAGCTAAGAACTTTGTAATGCTGTATAATAATATAGCCGGTACAGGTCGTCCTGAAGCCGGAACGTTTATAGAGAGTGATGGAACGGATAATAGTGTAGCCAATGGTTATGCCGACTTCTACGCCAACAGCGTGAACGGAGTAGACAAGACATGGGGAACTATCATCCCGAACAATCTTTCTAATGGTATCAATAATATCTCGCAGTATTCCCTGGTTAATGGAAGTTTTGTAAATGCATGTACATCACCTGATGGTGTGTTTGGCGGAACGACCGACACTAAGAATGCAAATGGAGGTTTAACAGAACTTGTGATCGATGCCTGTAATGCACCTTGCAATATAGTATTGACATTTACACAAACCAATGTAAGCTGCTTTGGCGGCTCAAATGGTTCAGCTACAGTAACAGCAGCCAATACCAATGGTGGAGTTAGTTACCTGTGGAGCAATGGCCAGACCACTGCAACAGCAACAGGTCTTATAGCGGGAACTTATACAGTAACTGTAATGGATGCCAATGAGTGTTCAGCTACGGGTTCTGTAACAATTACACAACCCAATGCTGTATTAGTTGCTTCATCAACTGCAACAATAATTGCATGTAATGGTGGATCATCAACAGTAACAGTATCTGCAATGGGCGGCACTGCTCCTTACACAGGAACGGGAACATTTACAAGAACAGCAGGAACTTATAGTTTCACGGTAACTGATGCCAATGGATGTACTTCGGTAACATCAATTACCATTGAGCAACCTGCAATATTGGTTGCTTCATCATCTGCAACAGCAATTGAGTGTAATGGTGGATCATCTACTGTTACAGTAACTGCAACTGGTGGAACTGCTCCATACACAGGAACAGGAAGCTTTACAAGAACAGCAGGTACATACAGTTTCACTGTAACAGATGCTAATGGATGTACAGCGGTAACAACAATTACCATTGAGCAACCTGCAGTATTGGTTGCATCTTCGTCAGCAACAGCAATTTTATGTAACGGTGGATCATCAACAGTTACAGTTAGCGCAACAGGTGGAACTGCTCCTTACACAGGAACAGGAAGCTTTACAAGGACAGCAGGAACTTACAGTTTCACAGTAACTGATGCCAATGGATGTACTGCAGTAACAACGATTACTATTGCGCAACCTGCAGTATTAGTTGCTTCATCATCTGCAACCTTGATCGCATGTAACGGCGGATCATCAGCAGTGACCATCTCTGCAACCGGTGGAACTGCTCCTTATACAGGAACAGGAACATTTAGCAGAACAGCTGGTACTTACAGTTTCACAGTAACTGATGCTAATGGATGTACAGCGGTAACAACAATTACCATTGAACAACCAGCTGAAGCTTTAGTTGCTTCATCAACAGCAACTGTAATAAATTGTAATGGCGGATCATCAACAGTAACTGTATCTGCAACGGGTGGTACTGCTCCTTACACAGGAACAGGAACCTTTACAAGAACAGCAGGTACTTATAGCTTCACAGTAACTGATGCCAATGGATGTACAGCAGTAACAACAATTACTATTGCACAACCGGCAGCATTGGTTGCATCTTCATCTGCAACTGTGATCGCATGTAACGGTGGATCATCAACAGTTACAGTTAGCGCAACAGGTGGTACTGCTCCTTATACAGGAACAGGATCATTCACCCGGACAGCCGGCACATATAATTTCACTGTAACTGATGCCAATGGATGTACATCGGTAACAACAATTACCATAGTACAACCGGCAGTGTTGGTTGCTTCATCAAGTGCAACAGCAATTGCATGTAATGGTGGATCATCAACAGTTACAGTAAGCGCAACCGGTGGTACTGCTCCTTATACAGGAACAGGATCATTTACCAGGACAGCGGGAACGTACAGTTTCACTGTAACGGATGCCAATGGATGTGCATCGGTTACAACAATTACCATTACACAACCCAGTGCAGCTTTAGTTGCTTCATCAAGTGCAACAACAATTTTATGTAACGGTGGATCATCAACAGTTACTGTATCTGCAACTGGCGGTACTGCTCCTTACACAGGAACAGGAACGTTTAGCAGAACAGCGGGCACATATAGTTTCACTGTAACGGATGCTAAAGGATGTACATCGGTAACAACAATTACCATTGGGCAACCTGCAGTATTGGTTGCATCTTCATCTGCAACTGTGATCCCATGTAACGGTGCATCATCAACAGTAACTGTATCTGCAACAGGTGGTACTGCTCCTTATACAGGAACAGGAACATTCACAAGAGGCGCAGGTACCTGGAGCTTTACTGTAACAGATGCTGCAGGCTGCAGCAAAGTAACTACAGTTACCATAGCCACACCCAACTGTGGACCTGTTGATCCCAACAAGTGCTACAAGCTCGTTGTACGGTCTACCGGTAAAGTAGCGGAGGTTATTCAATGCCATACAGGTAACGGAACTCAGTTGACTGAAAAGATGTGGAACAACACAACTTGCCAGATCTATAAGTTTGTCAGTGACGGATCTGGTTATTACATTATCATACCACAGCATGCCACTAATAAAGTGATTGGGGTGAAACAATGCAGTAATAGCGATAACAAAGCAATTGAACTGCAGTCACCTGCTGGAACTGATTGCCAGAAATGGAGTATTACAGCTCTGGGGAATTACTTTATAATTAAGAACAAACAAAGTGGATTAGTTTGGGATGCTGAAGGTAACATTACACAGCGCAAACAAAACAACGCTTATGATCAGCAATGGTCGATCGTTGAGGTTGGATGTCCTGCTCTACCTTTTACAGCTCCAGCAGGTGGTTGCGACGTGACCGTTTATCCTAACCCCACCGCTGATTATTTTAACCTCATAATTAGGACCACTGATAAAATTACGCCGGTAAGCGTCCGCATCCTGGATGTAAACGGAGTAGTTAAAGCAGTGTATTCAAACGTTGAGGTTATCAAGACCGGTGTATTAAGGGTTGGTGATCTGAAATGGCCAGGCGGAACTTATTTTGCCGAAGTGATACAAGGTACAGATCGCACAACAGTGAAAATGATAAAATTAAATTAAGTGATTTATTTAGATCAAAGAGCCACGCAGGTGGCTCTTTGATCTTTCTTTTCAATTCATAATATGAAGAAAAATTTACCGAATAACAGTGATCATCATTGAAAACTAAATTTATGAACAAGCATTTAATACTTAGCATGCTGATGGCCGGATCAATGTTGATGGCTTCGGCACAGTCCCCTGATAAGTTTGCATATACAGTTACAGATTCGGTGCAAAACGGTGTAAAGTGGAATTTCCTGCGCAAGATAGATCTGCGGACAGGAGATTTTAGTGATACCCTGCTGCGGTTGTTGAGCCGTAATGATACGGTTCCTAATTCAACCTTATGTAATGGCGTGGCAGCAATAGCCCTTGATGATAAAAAGAAAAGATTATACTATACGCCGATGCTTTTGGACAGGCTTAGTTATGTTGACCTGAAGACAATGAAGATACATGTTGTCACAAATAATTTTACCGGCTTGATTCCTAAAGCGGCAGACCAAAGCAATATCATTACGAGGATGGTGATCGCTGCCGATGATCATGGATATGCCCTAACCAATGACGGCAATCACCTTGTGCGTTTTAATACAAACACCCACCAGGTTGTAAACCTTGGGGCGTTAACAGATGCTGCAAATAATAGTGTATCTGTTCATGAAGTGTGCAGCAGTTATGGAGGAGACATCGTTGCCGATGATGAAGGCATACTTTACCTCATCACTTCCCGCAATTATGTTTTTAAAATAAATGTAGCCACCAGGGTTGCAAAATACCTGGGTATTGTGTCGGGACTGCCGGAAGGTTTTGGAACAAGTGGTGTAGCTGTAGACTATCGCGGAGATAACCGTGTTGTGATCACGAGTGCAGTTAATGACTCAGATATATTCTCCGTAGATCTTGAAACTTTTATTGCTGTTGGATTGCATGCAGAAAATGCCTGGCACTCATCAGATCTTGCCAACAGGAATATTCTTAAAACCAAAAAAAATAACCTGCATGAGGAATTAATTAATGCAGACAATTTTTATGTAGATAAGATCGGGATCTATCCGAATCCTGTTATTGCAAACAAGTTCAGGATCAAATTCACCAATGCAGAGAGCGGTACTTATAAAGTAGAGCTGGTGGATGTTTTAGGCGAAGCAGCATACAAGAGTACTATAAACACAGTTGGAAAGATCAACCTGTTCACGATAGAACTGCCTGGATCTTTAAGCAAAGGAATTTATGTGATCCGTATCAATGATAAAATGAACAAAACTGTTTTCAGCGAAAAAATTATTTTGCAATAACAGTCTTGTCTTAATTATTTTTTGAAAATATTTACCTGGGAGATATCACCTTCACTGGCATGGCAGTGTTATGAAATATTGTGGAGGTTAATTGAATGATCGCCGCAAACATTTAATGTTTTGTTTATGATTTGGTAACAGGTATGGAATTGCGGGATATTATTTTTGCGTATCGTTTCACTGCTAACTCAATTCAAGTTTTTCTAATCACATTTTTGCGGGGTCAAAATAAACCAATGAAAAGTTTAAACATTGTTAAGCGCTATAGTAAACTTATGAAAAAGCTTCTTTTTATTTTTTTGTTGGCGTTATCATTTTCAGCATACAGCCAGTCAGTTTCAGAAGTGTATTATCCAAAATATGTGCAGGGTGTAGGATCGGGTTCGCCATCCAGCGATATGAGGGTTCCTTATGCAAGCCGTATGACTTTAAATGGGCTTACTCCAAACGCAACCTATCGTTTTTTTACAGGCTTTACAGATAATCCTGCTTCCAGTAATAATGGAGCTATTGGTGCTGTGATACTTGCAAATCAAAGTGGTAATTTTACACGGATCACAAGTCCATCTGTTATTAATCCGGGCGAATATGGGGAGTTCACTACTAATGCGTCAGGCAGTTTTACCGGATGGTTTGTGCTGGAACCCAGCAGCGATATTATGTTCACTCCAGGCAACCAGCTTTACTGGAGAATAATGCTGAACAACGGCGCTGGTGGGGTTCTTGTAGTATCACGTTTAACTGCAGCCAACCCGGTAACAGTTATTAACTGGGGCTTTACTTCCGGTGCAGCATTGGAAGGCTCTGCAATTTATAATGTTGCCAATGCCGCATGGGTTCCTAAGAACTTTGTGATGCTGTATGATAATATTGGTGGCACCGGCAGACCAGTTACCGGAACTTTTATAGAAAACGATGGCACCAATGGTACCACTGCTGAATTCTATGATCTGTGGTATGAATTTTTTGTAAACGGATTTAATAATGTATGGGGAACAATCATTCCCAACAACCTGGGTAATGGTATAAATAATATTTCACAATATTCACTGGCTTCCGGAAATTTTGTAAATAAATGTACTTCACCTAATGGTGTATATGGCACAACAGATACAAGAAATGCATCTACAGGTAATGATGCTTTTGGTACACTTCTTATAATTGATTGTACTCCTTCAGCAGGATGTAATATTACCACCTCAACAACAGTTACTCATGTGAATTGCTTTGGGCAGAGTACAGGAGCGGTTAATCTTACTGTTACCGGGGCCATAGCTCCCATTACTTATTTGTGGAGCAACAATGCTACAACAGAAGATATCAGCAATGTACCTGCAGGAACTTATTCTGTAACTATAACAGATGCTGCAAACTGTACAGCCACAGCAACCGTGACTGTTACGCAACCTGCTTCAGCTTTGTCAGCTACAGCGGTAGGTACAAATGTTCTTTGTTTTGGACAGGCAACAGGAGCAGTCAACCTTACCGTAACCGGTGGTACAACTCCTTATACTTTTTTATGGAGCAATAGCGCAACAACTGAAGATATCAGCGGACTTATTGCAGGTATATATAGTGTAACAGTTACAGATAATAAAGGATGTACAACTGCTGTAAGTATTACTATCACACAGCCGGCAGCTGCTTTGGCAACTTCATCCATCATAACACATGTGTTATGCTTTGGTCAAAACACGGGCTCAGTAAATCTTACTGTAGCAGGTGGAACAATTCCTTATACTTTTTTATGGAGCAACGGCGCTACAACTGAAGATATCAGTGGTTTAATTGCGGGAACTTATAGTGTGACAGTAACAGATGCAAACGGATGTACAGCAACTGCCAGTGCAATTGTTACCCAGCCAACCAGTGCATTATCGGCAAATGCAACTGCAACAAATGCAACCTGTGGCGTAGCGAACGGTTCAATCAATCTTACTGTAACCGGTGGAACAGTTCCTTATACTTTTTTATGGAGTAATAATGCTACAACAGAAGACATCAGCGGATTAATTGCCGGAACTTATAGTGTAACAGTTACAGATGCCAACGGATGTATTACAACAACCAGCGCTACAGTAAGTAACACAGGGGGAGCCAACGTATCGGTTACGGGTACCACAAATGTGCTTTGCTTTGGCCAGAATACCGGATCAATAAATATTACCGTAACAGGTGGCATAGCACCGTATACCTATTTATGGAGCAATGGTGCTACAACAGAAGATATTTCTAATCTTGTAGCAGGAATTTACAGCGTTACAGTAACAGATGCCGGCTCATGTACTTCAACAACTAGTGCAACTATTACACAGCCGGTTCAATTGGCTTCTAGTGCTGCAGCAATCAATGCAACCTGTGGCGCAGCAAACGGTTCGATCAATCTTACAGTAACCGGTGGAATAATACCTTATACTTTTCTATGGAGTAATAATGCAACAACAGAAGACATCAGCGGCCTGGTTCCGGGTACTTACAGCGTAACAGTAACCGATGCAAATGGATGTACCGCAACAGCCAGTGCAACTGTAAATAATATAGCTGGCCCAACAGCAAGCGTAACGGCAATCAATGTGCTTTGTTTTGGGCAGAGTACAGGATCTGTAAACCTTACCGTAACCGGTGGAACAGCACCTTTCACTTTTTTATGGAGCAATGCTGCCACAACAGAAGATATCAGCGGCTTAATTGCAGGAACCTATACGGTAACAATAACTGATGCTAACGGATGTACCGCAACAGCCAGTGCAACAATTACCCAGCCGGCGAGTGCTTTAAGTTCCAGTGCTACAGCAACTAATGCGACCTGTGGTGCAGCAAACGGTTCAGTTGATCTTACCGTAACCGGGGGCACAACTCCTTATACATTTTTATGGAGCAATGCTGCCACAACAGAAGATATCAGTGGCCTTGTTGCAGGAACTTACAGTGTAACAATAACCGATGCAAATGGATGTACTTCAACAGCCAGTGCAACGGTAAATAATTCGGGCGGCCCCACTGTAGCTGTTACAAATACAACCAACATCCTTTGCTTTGGTCAGAGCACTGGTTCAATTGATATCACCGTGAGCAGCGGCACAGCACCCTATACTTATTTATGGAGCAATGGCGCTACTTTGGAAGATATAAGTGGGATACCTGCGGGTACTTATACTGTGTCTGTAACGGATGCAAATAATTGCACCACATCAGCGGGTGCAACAATCACACAGCCAACTGCAATTACACAAACTGCAACAGTAATACATGCAACCTGTGGTGCACCAAACGGTTCGATCAATCTCACAGTTAGTGGTGGTGTATCTCCCTACATTTATTTATGGAGCAATAATGCTACAACAGAAGATATTACTAATCTTGCCGCTGGTACTTATAGCGTAACAATAACAGATGCAAACGGATGTACTGCTACAGCAAGTGCAACTGTAAATAATATAGCAGGACCAACTACAAGTGCTGTAGCAACCAATGTACTTTGCTTTGGCCAAAGCACAGGTTCAATTGATCTTACCGTAACCGGTGGAACAGCACCTTTCACTTTTTTATGGAGCAATGGAGCTACCACGGAAGATATCAGCGGACTGGTTGCCGGAACATATAATGTTACAGTAACCGATGCCAACGCATGTATATCAACAGCAAGTGCAACTGTAACTCAACCAGCCAGTGCATTAACGGCGAGCGCTGTAGCAACCAATGCAACCTGTGGTAATGCGAACGGTTCAGTTAATCTTACTGTAAATGGAGGAACAATCCCTTACACTTATTTGTGGAACAATAGTGCTACAACAGAAGATATCAGCGGCCTGGTTGCAGGCACATACAGTGTTGTAATAACAGATGCAAATGGATGTACCCAAACATCCAGTGCAACAGTAAATAATATCGCCGGCCCAACCGTAACAGTTAGTGGAACAACAAATGTTCTTTGTTTTGGCCAAAGCACAGGGTCTGTAAATATTGCAGTAACTGGGGGCACTGCGGCCTTTACTTATTTATGGAGCAACGGCGCAACTACACAAAACCTGGTAAATATTCCGGCAGGCACATACAGCGTAACAGTAACAGATGCCAATGCCTGTACTGCAACAACCAGCACTACAATAACACAACCAAATCAGTTGACAGCTTCTGCAACCCAAACTGCAATTTCCTGCTTTGGCGGAAATTCCACAGTTATCATAAGCGGATCGGGGGGAACACTTCCTTACACCGGACCGGGAACATTCAGCAGATCAGCAGGCACATATAGTTTTACCATAACTGATGTAAACGGTTGTACGGCTACTGTAAATGTAACGATCACTCAACCAACACAATTAACAACAACAGAACAACATACTCCAATTGCATGTTTTGGCGGAAACTCAACAGTTACCATAAATGCTGCCGGAGGTACCGCCCCTTATACAGGGACCGGGACATTCACAAGACCTGCCGGAATATACAATTTTACAGTAACAGATGCTAATGGATGTACTTCGGTAATTCCAGTGGTAATTACCCAGCCAACAGCTATGGTTTTAACCACATCAACAGGTACCATAGCCTGTAACGGAGGTACAACAACCATCACTGTATCAGCAACAGGTGGAACAGCACCTTACACCGGCACCGGCACTTTTACCCGTACCGCCGGAGCTTACAGCTATACAGTTACCGATGCAAATGGATGTACAGCCACAATTTCGGGCACAATAACACAGCCCTCTATTTTGATCGCTTCAGCTTTGGCAAGTACCATTGCATGTAATGGTGGTAACAGTACTGTTACCATAACTGCCACGGGTGGAACAGCTCCATATACCGGAACAGGCACATTTATAAGAGCTACCGGAACATATAATTTTACCGTAACTGATGCAAATGGATGTACCTCTGTAACCACAATAACCATAACTCAGCCAACAACTTTAATTGCATCAGCAACTGCTGCTGCAATAACTCGATGTGGTGGAACAACTGAAGTAATAGTAACTGCATCAGGTGGTACAAGTCCTTATCCTTACCCGGGAGTGGGGACCTATTTAAGAGGGCCGGGTACCTGGACCTTTAATGTAGTGGATGCTGCCGGATGTATTGCTGTAACAGAAATTACTATTGCTGCACCCGAATGTTTAAAAGTATACCCTAATCCGGCACGAACTAATTTGTATGTCAGCCATTCAAGAGCAACGGCAGGAACTATGATACAGGTGATTGATATAACAGGCAGGCGGATGTTACTAAAACAGGTTTCTGTAAACTCCATATTAACAACTATTGATGTAAGCAGATTTGCAGGCGGAAGTTATATGCTGATCTTTTATATGAATGGCGAAAAAAATGAAATAAGATTTAAAGTACAATAATTGATCTTAAACTGGAAGCGCAGGTTCTGGTATTCTGAATTTAAAGATTTGTTTTATGATAAAATTTCTTAAAGTTTTTATTACAGTGCTGGTCATAATTATTTTTATGACCCAATGCTCAAAGAACGGAGCGCCTATAATTGAGCCTAAGTTTGGCATTTATAATTTCAGTACTTACACAGTGGATAGTTTTCGTTTCAGGGTTATTTTAAACGGAGAAATACTTACAGATTCTTTACGCTCAAGGGTTGGTTTTTTTTCCAGGGCTGTAAGCTTTTTTAATACCGATGGAAGACTCCAGATCATTGATGCAAAAAGTAATGAACAGCTTATTCTTGATACCCTGATCCAGATGAGAACAGGCACTTCTACATTTTCACTGGTTCAATTGGAGCAAGGGCAAAAACCATTTATTCCTCCACCGCCAAATGAAGCTGCACCTGCACCGGGAACATTTAAAGTAAGGTTTCAGTATACCCCTTTTGTTGGAGATGGCTCCGTTTCGCCACAACCATTTTTTTACGATTCTGTAAAATGCTTCATTCGCAAGAATGGGATAAATATGGATACAGTAGTACTTAGTAAATATGAAATGACCTCTTTTTATGAAGCTCCAACAGGAGGAGGAGGGTTGTTTTCTGTAAGAATAGTGAACGCTATTAATGGTAACCAGATAGATGCTTCTACCAGCCCATCAGTTGGAGGTTCTTATACAGGCTTTAACACAGTTTCCGTATCTGGCAGGGCTGTTATTAATGATTGGGTGCTTGTAAGAATATATTAATATCGGCAAAAAAGTAAGCTCATTATTCATAGATAGTATATGCAGGGTATTTTAAAAAGCAGCCATCAACGGTTGTGCGATTGCTTAAAGGAATTTAAAGAAATGGAGTCTATTCCGGATCATAAATTAGATGAGATGGAGGAAGAGTTGTGTGCACTATTTTCAAGCTACCAGAAAAAGATGATGGAATTGAAACAGTTAATAAAGGTTTATGAGGAAAAGGAAAAATTAATTAAGTATGAAATAAGAAGGTTGAAAAAGCATAGCCTTATTTGAAGAATTAACTTATTTCCAGGTCTGGTACAATTTGTACAATGCGTATCAAATTTTAGAGAATCTTTTAGCTATTTTATTTTGCCTTCTTTTGCGAAGATCTTGCCGCCTTCTTTTTAACAGGGCTCACTTTTTTTGCGTTAGGAGCTGCCTTTTTTTGCGTCCTTGTTTTTAATTCCTGCTACAAGTTTTTTAGCAGCTTTTTTAATTCTCTTGTCAAACTTTTTTTCTCCCAGCTCCACTTTAAGGGATGTTAGTGAATCGTTCAACTTATTAGCCACCATGTTGGTGAGCATTTTCTTATTTGTTGTGGGAGCTTTCTTTGCTGCCTTTTGTTGCTTTGCCATATTATCTTATTAATGATAACATAAAATTAATGAAAAATTAATATATCCTATGTTATGCTTTGCCTGACTCTAGGTTTAAGCAGGATAACCTGCTTGTCTCTATAGACATTTAAAGCCTTACAATTTAATTAGAAGGGCTTTTTGTTTTTTAAATTTTAGTTTTATCCAGGAGCTGATCCACCCTGCGATCGTGACCATCCTGTAGATAACTCAAAATAACATTACTGTTTTTTTGCCTTCAGATCAAGTTCTATATTCACCTTTTCAGAAATGAATTTATCTTTAAGTGTTTTGTCATTGCCATAATTCATCTGCCATTGCGTACGATCTATATCAAAATTAGCTTTAGCTTTAAGTGTGCTGCCATCAACATCTATCCTGGCAGGGAAACTTACATTCTTTGTAACATTTTTTAATGTTAGATTTCCACTTACAGTGAAGTTGGCTCCATCAACAATCGAAGTGTCTGCATTGTTTCGCTCATATGGTTTAACTGCTGTAATTTCGAATTTCGCAGTTCCAAATTTATCGGCATCAAAAAAATCGCCACTCATCAGGTGGGGGCGAAGTTTTTTATCAAACATGCCGCCCTTCTCTTCAAGTTCCATTGATTTAATATTTATGATAAAACTTCCGCCTGTGATCTGATCGTTAGCTACAGCAACCGAGCCTGTGGAAAGCCTGAATATACCCGGATGATTTTTTCCTACCCCATTCCCCACAAACCGAACCCGTGAAGCAGTTGTATCTATGATATACTGTGTTCCTTCTGCAACAGTAGTTTGTACCTCATTTTGGATAGTTGCTTCATCTCCTTTAGGGGGATTATTTCCACAGGATACAAGGCAAAAGATGGCAGCAATGAAACTACCTGTTGTAATAATGGCCGAATTTTTCATAAAATTAATTTAGATTATTAATATGCAATCGTTTGTTTGCTAAGAGTGTAACAAAAACTGCGCCGTACATAGAATTAGAAATCAGGCTGAGTATTCGTTATGTGCAACAGAAATTACTCTTCGTATTTACCTTAAAATCAACTATTTTTAAGTTTGCTCTTTTTTGAAAACGAACCAATTGTTTAATATGAAATATAGTCCAATAAAAAATTTTATCAACGGCAATTTCAACGGCCCTCAAACTGAACGGAAGCTGGATGTTATCTCACCCATCAATGGTGAACTGTTATCCACAGTGCCTATGTCTGCTTCAACTGATCTGGATGATGCTGTAAAAGCTGCTAAAGCCGCCTTTGGCGGCTGGAGTAAAACGCCTATCAAAGAACGGGTACAGGTTTTCTTTCGCTATAAAACCTTACTGGAAAAACATTTAAAAGAACTGGCCGAATTGTGTAGTGAAGAAAATGGGAAGACCTATGGAGAATCGGTGGCTGAAATAGAAAAATGTATTGAGCTTACCGAGTTCGCTACTTCACTTCCACAATTGGTTACCGGAGAAATTCTTGAAGTAAGCAGGGGAGTTGAATGCAGAACTGAACACGTGCCATTGGGCGTAGTGGCATCTATAGTGCCATTTAATTTTCCAAGCATGGTGCCTAACTGGACATTACCCAATGCCATTGCACTTGGTAATTGCATGATCATAAAACCATCTGAGAAGGTGCCCTTGAGTTGTGGAAGACTAGCTGAGTTATTGAAAGAAGCAGGTTTACCAGATGGTGTTTTCAATATTGTGCATGGTGATGTTGAAATAGTTGAAGCCATTTGCGATCACCCCGGCATTGAAGCTGTTTCTTTTGTCGGTTCAACAAAAGTTGCAAAAATTGTTTATCAGAGAGCAACATCGAATTATAAAAGATGCCTGGCATTAGGTGGTGCAAAAAATCACCTGATGGTATTGCCCGATGCCATACCGGGTATGACCGCACAGAATGTAGCAGCAAGTATGAGCGGCTGTGCAGGCCAGCGTTGTATGGCAGCAAGTGCGATGATCGGTGTAGGAAATGTGGATGCCATTATTGATAAGATCTGCGAAGAAGCCAGGAAGATCATTCCCGGCAAAAATTTGGGTGCTGTAATCAACCAGGAAAGTAAAGAAAGAATAGAAAGATTTATCGGCGAAGCGGAAAGAGATGGAGCAAAGGTTTTAGTTGATGGTCGTAATACAAAAGTAAACGGTAAAGAAAAGGGTACTTATGTTGGTCCTACGGTAATAGATTTTGTAACACCGCAAATGAGTGTTGCAACTGAAGAAATTTTTGGCCCTGTAATTTCCATCATGCGTACAAATACTGTTGATGAGGCTTTGGCAATAGAAAATGCAAATCCTTATGGTAATGCAGCCAGTGTATTTACACAAAATGGCGCAATGGCCCGTTATATTATTGACAATGCAAGTGCAGGCATGATTGGTGTAAATGTGGGTGTGCCTGTGCCACGTGAACCATTTAGTTTTGGCGGATGGAACGAAAGTAAATTTGGTGTAGGAGATATCACCGGAAAAAGTTCCATTGAATTCTGGACAAAACTGAAAAAGAGTACAACCAAGTGGAATGCGGAGGCAGGGGTGAACTGGATGAGCTAAACAACCCGACTTGAGGTCACAATTTGTGACCTCAAGATTAATAATATTGATTATGGCAAAGAAAGCGAGCAGGCAAAGTATTTTACCGGATGAAGCAATCATCAGCAAAATTTATCTCGTTCGGGAACAGAAAATTATGCTTGATAAAGACCTTGCCGAAATGTATGGTATTGAAGTTCGGGTACTAAATCAGTCAGTGAAAAGAAATATAGACAGATTTCCAAAGGATTTTATGTTTACCCTTACCCCGAGAGAGTTTCAAAACTTGAAATCACAATTTGTGATTTCAAGTTGGGGTGGCAGCAGAAAACTTCCAACAGCCTTTACGGAGCAGGGAGTAGCCATGCTTTCTGGCGTTTTAAACAGCCCGGTAGCTGTGCAGGTGCATATCCAAATTATAAGGATTTTTACAAAAATGAAAGAAATGCTTTTAACCAATAAAGACATTTTACTGAAATTAGAAAAGATGGAAAAGGATGTAAAAGAAAACAAAGAAGATATTGCCATGATATTTACGGCTTTGAAACAACTGTTAAACCCGGTACAGCCAAAAAGAAGCATGATTGGATTTAACCGGAAAGATGAGGAATGAAATTAAATTCCGGAATCGAAACGTCTTAAACCTAATTATTCTACATAAATTTTTACTTTGTGAGTATACATGTATTTGAAGATATCGCAGGAGCTATTCTATTAGTTGTTGGATTTGCTTTTCTTATTAATAACATTGCTAAAAGAAAGAAACGATCATGAATGCAAAGACAGTTTCCGAATCTACCGAGATCATCCAAATTAATCTCGACTACACTTTGTTCTCCTGGAGCAAACAAAAAAACATAGCACCCATTGCTGTGAAATACGGTGAAGGTGTTTACCTCTATGATTATGATGATAAAAAGATCATTGATTTTTCATCGGGTTTGATGAATGTAAATATTGGCCATGGCGACCAAAGAATTACCGAGGCTGTGGTTAAGCAAATGCAGGAAGTGAGTTATGTTACACCAAGTTGTGTTACCAAAGTGCGTGGTGAATTGGGAAAAAAACTGGCAGAAATTTGTCCGGGTGATCTTAACAAAGCATTTTTTACTTTATGCGGCGCAACCTCCATAGAAAATGCAATTAAACTTGCAAGACTTTATACCGGCAGGCATAAAATATTAAGCCGCTACCAATCTTACCATGGTGCATCAATAGGAGCCATGTCGGCAAGCGGTGATCCACGCAGAATTGCTGTTGATGCACAACAGGCACCCAACTTTGTACACTTTGATCTTCCTTATTTATACCGCTGGGAATATGGCGAAGAAAATTTACTGAAAGAATCTGTTGCACAATTGGAACGCATGATCGCTTATGAAGCTCCTGGAAATATTGCTGCTATTTTACTGGAAGGCGAATCTGGTTCATCCGGTTGTTTGCAATATCCAAAGGGTTATTTAAAAGCTGTAAGAGAAATCTGTAACCAACACGGAATCTTATTAATTATGGATGAAGTGATGAGTGGCTTTGGCCGCACCGGCAAGTGGTTTGGTTTTCAGAATCATGATATTGTTCCGGATATGATCTGTATGGCCAAAGGGTTAACCTGCGGTTATCTTCCCTTCGGATGTTTGATGGTAAGTGATAAGATCGCATCAAAATATGACGACAATGTTCTGGCAATAGGACTTACTTATTCTGCCCACCCGGTAAGTTGTGCGGCGGCACTGGCCACAATTAAAATTTATGAAGATGATGGCCTGATAGAAAATACAGTTGCCATGGGTATATATATGGAAGAGCAGGTGGAGTTGATGAAACAAAAACATCCTTCCATCGGCGATTTTAGAAATACCGGTTTACTGGGATGCATTGAATTAGTGAAGAACCGAACAACTAAAGAACCGATGGCTCCATTCAATGCAAAGCCAGATGAGATGACTGTGATGAATAAAGTAGCAGGTAAATTAAAAGAACTTGGGCTATACACTTTCGTTAGGTGGAGTTATATTTTTGTTGCACCACCGCTTTGTATTACTAAAGACCAGATTGATGAAGGGCTTGCCATTATCAGTGAGGCGATTAAAATTGCGGACGAAAGCCTCCCCAACCCCTCCAAAGGAGGGGCTTAAGATGCCCATTAAATTTAGAAGCCAAAGATGAATAGCAGAAACTTGAAAAAAACGGAGTCGAAGAACCCTCCTTGGAGGGCAGGGAGAGGCCTCAATGGCTCCCTTTAATGCCAAGCCAGATGAAATGGTCGTTATGAATAAAGTAGCAGCCAAATTAAAAGAACTTGGGCTATACACTTTCGTTAGGTGGAGTTATATTTTTGTTGCACCACCGCTTTGTATTACTAAAGAGCAAATTGATGAAGGGCTTGCCATTATTAGTGAGGCGATTAAGATTGCTGATGAAGGCCTCCCCAGCCCCTCCGAAGGAGGGGCTTAAGAAAGCCTCTTAAACTTTGAATCTCAGAATGAATAGCAGAAACTTTACACAATCGGAATTTAAGAACCCTCCTTTGGAGGGCAGGGAGGCCTCTCTTATCAACGAAGACCTTGCACCTATTCCGCAAAACAAGCGCACCTGGGGTACCTGGAACTATGCCGCTTTATGGATAAGCATGAGCCTTTGCATTCCTACATACATGCTGGCAAGTTCATTGATAGAAGGCGGGATGAACTGGTGGCAATCTATCCTCACCATCTTTATTGGTAACACAGTTGTATTGATACCTATGATATTGAACGGACATGCCGGCGCAAAATACGGCATACCATTTCCTGTTTTTGCAAGAGCAAGTTTTGGAACTAAGGGTGCAAATATTCCCGCTATGTTGAGAGCAATTGTAGCCTGCGGTTGGTTTGGTATTCAAACCTGGATCGGAGGTTTTGCATTGTACCAGATGTTTAAGATGTGGATCCCTGCATTGGCAACCTTACCACAAATTTTTCCTGATTCATTCGGATTAGAAACAGGCCCTGCCATTTGTTTTTTACTTTTCTGGTTGCTGAATATGTGGGTTGTGTATTTAGGTGTTGAAAGCATTAAAAAATTACTGGTCTTTAAAGCATTGTTTTTACCACTCGCCGCACTGGCATTATTGTTCTGGGCAATCAATGCAGGCAATGGTTTGGGACCCATATTAGATCAGCCGGCTAAATTAACAGGCCCTGCTTTCTGGAATTATTTCTTTCCTGCATTAACCGGTATGGTTGGTTTTTGGGCAACACTATCTTTAAATATCCCCGATTTTACACGCTATGCAAAAAGTCAGAAATCGCAGATCAATGGACAGGTGATTGGCCTGCCACCCTCCATGACCTTATTTGCATTTATTGGTGTTGTAGTAACATCAGCCACATTTATTATTTATGGAGAAACCATCTGGGATCCCGTTGTGCTTGCCGGCAAATTTGAAAATAAATTATTGGTTAGTGTTGCCATGATCGCTGTTGCTATTTCAACATTAGCGACAAATATTGCTGCAAATATTGTTAGTCCTGCAAATGATTTTTCAAACCTGTCTCCTAAAAAAATAAATTTCAGAACTGGTGGTTATATAACCGGGGTCATTGGTATTTTAATTTTTCCATGGAAATTAATTGCTGATCCCAACGGGTATATTTTTACCTGGCTTATTGCTTACTCAAGTTTGCTTGGACCGGTAGGAGGTATCATGATCGCTGATTATTATTTTATAAGGAAGCAACAACTACATGTTGATGAGCTATATCAACATACAGGGCGATATGGATTTGGCAACGGATTCAATTCAGCAGCCATCATTGCATTGCTGGTAGGTATCGTTCCAAACATACCGGGTTTTTTATTACAGATAAAATTGGTTTCTGCACAGGCATTCCCGGTGTGGATATCAGACCTGTATCATTATGCCTGGTTTGTTGGTTTTTTTGTAAGCGCAATCACATATATATTAATGATGCGGAATTCTAAAACGGGAATTGTAAATTTGGTAAACACAGAATCAAATTAAGATGTCTATATTAATAAAGAATGCAAATATCATTGGTGCTGCAGATAATTATACCGGCGATATTTTTATCCAGGGCGAAAGTATAACTGCCATAGGAAAAGATCTCGACATACAAGCCGATAAAATAATTGATGCAACCGGCCTGTTGGCTTTCCCGGGAGCCATAGATCCGCATGTTCATTTAGAAATGCCGTTCATGGGTACATTCAGCAGCGATAATTATGAAACCGGTACCCGTGCTGCTTTGCATGGCGGTACTACAACAGTGATTGATTTTATTTTACAAAAGCAGGGCAATTCTTTATATGATGCATACAATGAGTGGAGTGGCAGGGCAAATGGTAATTGTGTAGGTGATTACAGCTTTCACATGGCCGTAACAGATTTTAATGAAAATACCTGCAAAGAGATTGTTGACCTGGTGGAAAAAGAGGGCATCACTTCTTTTAAAATATTCATGGCTTACAAAGGAGCTTTAATGATAGATGATAAACAGATGGTTGGTTTGATGAATGAAGTAAAGCAACGTGGCGGAATGGTAACCGTACATGCAACCAATGGCGACATGATCGATTTTTTAATTGCAAAGAATAAAGTTGAAGGGAATTTGGCACCAATCTATCATTATTTATCACAGCCGGAAATTACAGAGGCTGAAGCATCAGAACGTTTTGCATCTATTGCAGGATATACCGGCTGCCCCGGCTATATTGTACACATGACCTGCGAAGGCGCACTAAATGCAGTGCGTAGCAATAACAGCCACAATCAAAAAGTTTT
Source organism: Chitinophagaceae bacterium (assembly GCA_043752205.1). GTDB lineage: Bacteria > Bacteroidota > Bacteroidia > Chitinophagales > Chitinophagaceae > Ferruginibacter. The sequence continues at coordinate 13,691 of JAYUYX010000237.1, read as the reverse complement.
TGCAGAAACCTGCATTCAATATTTATTGCTGGATGCTTCTTTATATGAACAGAATTTTGAAGGAGCCAAATGGGTGATGAGCCCGCCACTGCGGGAGAAGAAAGACCAGGAAGCTTTATGGGCAGGCATTAACCAGGGATTGGTGCAAGTGGTAGCAACTGATCATTGTCCCTTTACCTGGGAGAAAAAATTATTGGGCAAGGATGATTTTTCAAAAATACCAAATGGCCATCCTGCTATTGAACACCGTGTTGAATTATTATACAGCGAAGGTGTAAGAAAAGGCAGAATAACAGTTAATAAATTTGTAGAACTCTTATCAACCAATCCTGCAAAGATATTTGGTATGTTCCCCAGGAAGGGTTGCATCGCACCCGGTTCCGACGCAGATATTGTTTTATTCAATCCAAATGAAGAACATACCATCAGCGCATTAACCCACCATATGAACACGGATTATTCGGCGTATGAAGGCTGGAACCTTACGGGCAAATGCAAAACAGTATTGCTGAGAGGAGAAATTGTAATTGAAGATGGTAAATGTTTGGTGGAAAAGGGGAATGGGAAATATATTAAGCGGAATAAAGTAGAAGGAAAAATATAGAACGCGGATGACACGGATTGGATAGATTTACACTGAAAAAAAAGTCAATTTTTATCCAGTTTCTGCGAAGCAGAAATTTCCGTTTTTATCCGTTCAACCCGGGTCATCAGTGTTCTAAAAAAAATTAAAATTTAAACTATGCCAAGAATCATTAAATCAGGTTTAATACAAATGAGCCTTCCAAAAACAGAAGGAGAAGGAACCATTCCGGAAATTGTAAATGCCATGCTACAAAAGCATATTCCATTGATAGAAGAAGCCGGTAAGCAGGGTGTACAGATACTTTGCCTGCAGGAGATCTTCAACACACCTTATTTTTGCCCGGGGCAGGATAAAAAATGGTACGAAAGTGCAGAGTCAATTCCTGGTCCTACAACTGACCTGATGGCAACCTATGCTAAGAAATATAACATGGTCATCATTGTTCCCATTTATGAAAAAGAGCAGGCCGGAGTTTTATACAATACGGCTGCGGTGATCGATGCCGACGGAACTTATTTAGGAAAATACAGGAAAAATCATATTCCGCATACCAGTGGCTTCTGGGAGAAATTTTTCTTTAAGCCCGGAAACCTTGGCTATCCTGTATTCCAGACAAAGTATGCCAAAGTGGGCGTGTACATTTGTTACGACCGTCATTTTCCTGATGGTGCAAGATGTTTAGGATTGAATGGCGCTGAGATCGTTTATAATCCTTCGGCAACTGTTGCAGGCTTATCACAATATTTATGGAAACTGGAACAACCTGCCCATGCCGCAGCCAATGGTTATTTTATGGGTTGCATCAATCGGGTTGGAGAGGAAAAGCCCTGGAACCTCGGCAAGTTTTATGGCAGCAGTTATTTTGTTGATCCCCGTGGACAAATATTTGCACAGGCCAGCGAAGACAAAGATGAATTGCTGGTTGCTGAATTTGATCTGGATATGATCGAAGAAGTAAGAAGTGTGTGGCAATTTTTCAGGGATAGAAGGCCCGAGACTTATGGAAAGCTGACGGAGTTATAGTATTAATTCCATCAACATATTTATAAGACCTTTAAAAATCATGATAATAATAAACACTCAAAATAAATTTATGATGAAGTCCATGTGCTTAGTTTTAGTTTTCATCCTTCCACTTTGTTTATTTGCCCAGGTAAAAAAAACAATTTCGCATGAAGATATGTGGTTACTGAAAAGAGTGGGAGCTCCAGAAATAAGTTCAAATGGTAAGTGGGTTATTTTTAGTGTTACTGATCCTGCGTATGATGAGAAAGATCAGAGTACAGATTTGTGGCTTGCTGCCGCAGATGGAAGTACAAAACCAAGAAAGATAACCAGTACCAAAGCAGGAGAAGGTAGTTATACCTGGAGCCCTGATAATAAAACTATTGCATTTACTGCAAAGAGGGAAGGGGACGAAGTTGCACAGATTTATATTCTTAATATTGAAGATGGGGGAGAGTCTGAACGCATCACCAATTTATCTACAGGAGCAGCATCTCCTAAATGGAGCCCTGATGGAACCAGCTTGTTGTTTTCAAGCCAGGTTTATCCAGGGACATTTACAGATTCTGCCAATAAAAAAATAGCTGAAGAAAAAAAGAAACAGAAATACAAGGCCAGAGTATACACTAGTTTCCCCATCAGGGATTGGGATCATTGGATTGAAGAAAAACAAACGCACCTCTTTATTCAAAAAGCAGAAAGCAGTGCAAAAGCAAAAGATTTATTTACAGGTGTTGACATGATAGGTAAGGAAGGTTTTAAAATAACAGGCAATGCAGGCTGGACTGCTGACGGGCAACAAATAATATTTACTGCAGTTACTGATCTAAATGCCAGTGCGTATAAAGATATTGTATCAAACCTTTATTCGATTGCTGTTAATGATAACCTGGTAAAAACATTGATTTCAGATGGATTGGATTATGGGAATGTTACCTTAAGCGATGATGGTAAATACTTGTTTTGTCAGGTGAGTGCTGGAGATAATTATAAAATTTATAATCTTGAAAAATTAGTGCGTTTCAATTGGCCTTCCATGCAGGGCCGGACTATGCTTGCTACACAATTAGACAGACCAATTAGCAAATATGAACTGAAAGGAAATACAGTAGTACTGGATATTGAATCAGAGGGCAATGATAAAATTTATATCATTAATGAAAATGAAACAGAAGCAAAGCCTGTGGTCAATAACCAAACCGGATGTTATACCAATATAAGTGTATCATCAAACAATATTATTGTAGCCAATTATGAATCTGCTTTAGCGCCTCCAGAGGTAGTACGTATCAATGGCAATACGCATCAAAGCCTCACAGATTTTAATGCAGCAAAATTGGCTTTACTGGATATGCAACCCATTGAAACATTCTGGTTCACCAGCAGTCGGGGAAAAAAGATCAGGAATATTGTAGTAAAACCTGCCGGCTTCGATGCATCCAAAAAGTATCCATTGTTTGTTGTAATGCATGGCGGACCAGCAGGCTCGTTTAAAGATAACTGGAGTTATCGCTGGAACTATCACTTGCTGGCGGCACCGGGTTATATTTTATTGTTAACGGACTATACTGGTTCTACTGGTTATGGAGAAAAATTTTCGCAGGATATTCAATATGATCCTTTTAAGGGACCGGCTAATGAGATCAATGAAGCTGCAGCATTCGCAATAAAAAAATACGCTTATATTAATGGAAATATACAGGCAGCCGGAGGTGCAAGTTACGGTGGACATTTGGCCAACTGGATGCAGGCTACTACCACACATTATAAATGCCTCATCAGTCATGCAGGCTTAGTAAACAGCGAAAGCCAATGGGGAACCAGCGATGGGATTTATGGCAGGGAAGTAATAAATGGAGGGGCACCATGGACACAGACTATATCATGGAAAGAACAAAACCCTATCCGCTATGCTGCTAAATTTAAAACGCCTATGCTGGTAACCGTTGGAGAACAGGATTTTCGGGTGCCATTAAATAATTCAATTGAAAACTGGCATACATTGCAACGCATGAAAGTGCCTTCTAAATTGATTGTATTCCCGGAAGAAAATCACTGGATTTTAAAAGCTGAGAACAGCCGTTTTTTTTACCAGGAATTACATAGCTGGCTAAAAAAATACCTTAAATAGAAAAGTAAATATTCAATATGCCGATAGCATCAAATAAACTAACCACTGAGCAATACGAACAGAATTTCAGCGATATTCATCCCCCTTTTGAAACAAGGGATGCAGCACTGGTGGAAGCAAACCGCTGCCTGTTTTGTTATGATGCACCCTGCATGAAAAGTTGCCCAACAGGTATTGATGTACCCAAATTCATTAAACAGATCGCTACAGAAAATATAAAAGGATCGGCACATACCATTTTAGTAAGCAATATCATGGGTGCAGGCTGCAGCAGGGTTTGCCCGGTTGAAAAATTATGTGAGGGCGCCTGTGTGTATAATTTTTTGGAAGAGACACCAATTGCTATTGCAAAGCTCCAAAGATATTCAACAGAGATTGCCATGCAGAAGAACTGGCAGTTATTTAAACGTAAATCTTCAACAGGAAAAAAAATTGCTATTGTTGGTGCCGGCCCGGCAGGCTTAAGCTGTGCCCATATTTTATCAAGAGAAGGAATTGATGTTACCATTTTTGAGAAAGAAAGTAAGGGCGGAGGATTGATGACCTATGGTATTGCGGCTTATAAAGTAACGCCTCAGTTTTGTGAAGATGAAGTGAATTATATTTTAGGCATTGGTGGCATTGAAATAAAATACAACCAGGAATTAGGAAAAAATCTGCCTGCCGGTAGGCAAGGTATTTCTTTATCAGAGTTACAGAAAAGTTTTGATGCTGTTTATTTGGGTATTGGAGTTGGTTTAGCAAGGCAATTAGAAATACCCGGTGAAGAACTGGCAGGTGTGGAAGATGCGATCACATTCATTTATAATATACGTGATAAAGGATTTGAACAGGTGCCTGTTGGCGATAGGGTTGCAGTAATAGGAATGGGAATGACAGCAATTGACGCAGCTACTCAGGCAAAACGGCTCGGTGCAAAAGAAGTTACCATGCTTTACCGCAGAACCCAGGAGGAAATGCCCTGCACACAGCATGAACTGGATATTGCTATGCTGGATGGCTGTAAGATCATCTGGCTTGCTGCCCCTAAGGAGATAAAAGGATCTGATGATAAAGTAAATGAACTTGTTTGTAGCATTATGAAATTGGGTGAGCCCGATGCAAGTGGCAGAAGAAGTCCTGTTGATACCGGCGAAATTTTTTCTTTGTCTGTTGATATGGTGATCAAAGCTGCAGGACAAATGCCTTTTAAAAATTTGATAGAAGAATTCAACATTCAAAATTTAAAAGGCAAAATTGAAATTAAAAATTCTTTTACGAGTTTACCAGGTGTTTTTGCAGGAGGTGATTGTGTGAATGGAGGTAAAGAAGTGGTGGATGCTGTGCAGGCAGGGAAGAATGGGGCTGCCGCTATTTTAAATTACCTAGAATCAAAGTATGGACACTATTGATAGTATTGAGGAACAATTAGGTTATAAATTACCAGATGAGTATAAAACATTTCTTCTGAAAAAAAATAATGATAGATTTTTAAATAAAGGATACCGGAGGGTAATAGATGGCAATTTTACAACTGATAGTCGCATTGATGAAATAATTAGTATAGAAAATTTTTGGAAAAAAAATGAATATAGAGATTACTTGTTTGAGTTTGAAAAACATTTTGAAAATACTAAAAGTAAAACAGAGGTAAAATATTTGTATTGCATTTTCGGTTGTGTAAATGGGGTGATTTGTATGGCATTGAATGGAAATCACAGAGGGAAAATTTACAGCGTAGATAATGGCGATTTTGGAATTACATTTCAAGCCGAAAATTTACAAATTTTTTTGAAAGGCCTGTATTGACTTAAATTTTTTGTTATTCAATAGTAGCGTTTAAACTATAAATCTTTGCATCTTCGCTCCTTTGCGACTTTGCGTGAAAAATACCTATTTATGGCAGACATATCATCAAACTTCCTTGGCATTAAATCTCCAAACCCTTTTTGGTTAGCCAGCGCTCCGCCTACCGATAAAAAAATAAATGTACTGCGTGCTTTTGAAGCAGGCTGGGGTGGTGTGGTTTGGAAAACATTGGGCAGCCAGGTTAAAAATGTATCATCACGTTATTCGGCTTTAAATTTTGGCTCAAAAAAAATGATGGGCTTTAATAATATTGAACTCATTAGTGACCGCCCGTTAGATATTAACCTGAAAGAAATTACAGAATGCCTTAAGCTTTTTCCCGACAGGGCAATGATTGTTTCGCTGATGGCAGATAATGATAAGAACAGCTGGCATGAGCTGATAAAAAAAGTAGAAGATACAGGTGCCCATGGATTGGAATTAAATTTCGGTTGTCCGCATGGCATGACCGAAAGAGGTATGGGTGCCGCAGTTGGACAGGATCCGGAAATTGCGAGGATGGTAGTAGAGTGGGTGATGGAAGCGGCTCACATTCCGGTAATAACAAAGCTTACACCCAATGTACACTCCCCGGTGCCAACAGGTAAAGCCTGTGTGGAAGCAGGAACCAATGCATTGTCTTTAATTAATACCATTCAATCTATTACAGGCATCGATCTGGATACGCTTGTTCCAAATCCTTATGTTGCCGGTAAATCTGTTTTTGGCGGCTACTGCGGACCGGCAGTAAAACCTATTGCATTAAAAATGCTTACTACTATCGCTCAGGATGCGACAACGTCGAGGGTTCTTGTTTCAGGTATTGGCGGAGTTAGTACCTGGAAGGATGCAGTAGAGTTTATGTTATTGGGCGCAAGCAATGTGCAGGTTTGTACTGCTGCCATGAATCACGGTTTTCGCATTGTTGAAGACATGTGCGAGGGAATGAATAACTGGATGGATGATAAGGGATTTAAAACCCTGGATGATTTTATTGGTAAATCAGTTGAAAAAATTACGCATTGGGAAGACCTCGATATAAACTACCATCACATCGCCCATATCCACCAGGATAAATGTATTCATTGCGGCCTATGTTATATTGCCTGTGAAGATGGTTCACATCAATCTGTAAATCTTGCTTACGGAAAGCCTTACAACACTTATACTATTAAGGAAGATGAATGTGTGGGCTGTAATTTATGCCAGCTTGTATGCCCGGTAATTGATTGCATTACCATGGAAGAGCACCGGGTGGCACCCGAATACCTTAACTGGGTAGAGTTTCAGAAAAAGGGATTGCCCTTGAATGATCATTAAGCTTCTGGAATTTTGCCAGTAATATTTTTTTTCGCTTCTTTATCTATCTGAAAATCACTATACTGCTGTTTTTATGGTGGGTTTGACTTAAGTTAAACATATGCTGAGTAAGCTTTTCATGATTAAGTACAATAAAAAATATATATTTGTTGTACTAATTAGCAGTATTGCAGCCAAACTTCAAACTAACATGCATGAGAGTAAAATTTTTACTTCTTCTTATTATTTCATTCACTGCATTTCTAAAAGCATATTCACAAACCGATATTGACGGACTGATGATGCAGAAAAACTTTTTTTGCGTTGGGCCTACTGCAGGGTACAGTAGTTGGAAGAATTACTGGGAAGGAACATTGAAAAGGGAGAACCTGAACCTGGGTAAGGTATCCACTACCAACTTTATGGTTATGGGGAATTATGGAATTACCAATAAGCTGAATTTTCTTTTTGCTGTGCCATATGTCAAAACAAAAGCAAACGCAGGTAATTTAGCGGGGCAAAAAGGTTTCCAGGATATGTCTTTATGGTTAAAATGGGCACCTTATCAGAAGCATTTAGCCGGAGGGAATCTTAAAGCTATTTTATCAGGAGGTGTTTCTTTTCCATTATCAAATTATACTGCAGATTTTTTACCCATGTCAATCGGGTTGCATAGTAAAAATGCAATGGTTCGTTTGATGGGAGATTATCAAAGAGGCAACTGGTTTGCTACTGCATCTTACACCTATATTGGCCGCAGTAATGTAACTATCGACAGGTATACTTATTACACTACGGAAATGCATTATACCAATGAAGTAAAAATGCCTGATGCATCCCAATTGAATTTTCGCTTGGGGTATCGCAGCGAAACCTGGGTAATAGAAGCGATTGCTAATAAATGGAAAACCCTGGGAGGATTTGATATACCACGCAATGGTATGCCTTTCGTAAGCAATGAAATGAATGCAACAAATATTTGCCTCAATGTAAAATATGAAACCCCATTGAACGGGCTTTCAGTTATTGCCAACGGCAGTACTGCTGTTGCAGGAAGAAATGTTGGACAGGCTACAGGTTTTAATGCAGGTGTATTTTACATTTTTGATTTTGGTAAAAAAGATAAAACAGACAAAAAAGCAGACAATAAAACTGAAAATAAATAATCATGAAAAGAATATTTTTCTTCATACCGATCTTAGCTGGCTTTGTTGGAGGCTCGGCTATATTCAATTCTTGTTCTAAAAGTATAGATGAACAGAATATGCATTACCCGATGATCAATCCAATAAGGGTTGATGCTAATGCCGGAACATGGAAACCGATCCTGTTAACGGCTCCAAATGAGTTTGGATGTCCTGCACCAATTGCAACTACATCCCCCGATTATGTTATACAGCTTAATGAAATAAAAAGTTTTCAGAACCAATTAACAATTGAAGAAAGAAAGCTTGTTGAATATTGGGGAGCTGGTGCCGTTTTGCGCTGGAACGAGATCATGCGGGAACTGGTAGCATTGCATAACCTGCCTCCTTATCAAAATCCTGATGGATCCTATCCTGCTCCCAATCCAAATAATCCATTGGCATACCCAACATTTCCTTTTGCAAATCCGCCTTATGCCGCAAGAGCTTATGCTTATTTAAGTACAGCTCAATATGATGCATTAATTGCTACATATCATTATAAACAATTGTATAACCGTGCTGCGCCATATATAGTAGATGTAAACATTCAAACACTTTTACCAAAATCTACGCTGCCTTCTTATCCAAGTGAAGACGCTACGGTACTGGGTGCCAGCGTAGAGATATTAAAGCTGCTATTTCCTGGCGACCAGGATTATATAAATCAACGGGCAGACGAACACAAAAGAGCAAGATTGATCAGTGGTGCTAATGTACGCAGCGACCTGGATGCAGGCGAAGCTTTAGGAAAAGTTGTTGCTGCTAAATTTGTAGCCCGGGCACGAACAGACAAAGCTGGCACTGCCGGCGGTAACCCTGCACTTTGGGCAAAATTAAAACAGGATTGTATTGCCAGGGGTGAGATACCCTGGATCAGCCAGGAATTACCAGAACGTCCGCCCATGCTACCGGCATTTGGTGCCGTAAAACCATTTTTATTCGATTCATTAACGATGGTAACCTCTATACGCCCCGGTCCACCACCATCGACCAGTTCACAAAAATTTAAAGATGAATTAGAAGAAATATACCAGATAACAAAAAACCTTACCAGGGAACAATTGCGGATAGCTGATTTTTGGGCCGATGGTTTACGATCCTATACCCCGCCGGGCCACTGGAATTATATTGCTGCTAATGATTTTGCACAGCAAAGTTTTAGTGAAGCCAGGTGGGCACGTAATATGGCCTTATTAAATATGGCTATTTTGGATGCCGGCATTGTTTGCTGGGATACCAAGAATCTGTACTATAACCCCCGTCCGATGCAAATGGATACACGGATAAAAACAGGCATCGGCCTGCCTAATTTTCCGGCATATATTTCAGGTCATAGTACTTTTAGCGGAGCAGCAGCAACAGTTTTGGGATATATAATACCCGGTAGGGCACAAGCGTACGCAGATATGGCAAAAGAAGCTTCTGTGTCACGTATGTATGGTGCCATCCATGCCCGCAGCGATTGTGAAGTAGGTATTACTACCGGAAATAAAGTAGGAACGTATGCTGTGGCGAGAGGACGTATTGATGGGGCTGAATAATAAATACCATTCTTTTAAAAAGCAGTTGTGCATAATTTTGTGCAGAACAGGTGCAGAATTTTGAACCAAAATATTTGGACATAACATATTCCAACATGTATCTTTATTGTCCAATTGAGCGGTAGAAGTACTTTAGAAAATGGAAGCCCTTCAGTGATGGAAGTCCCTCAAAAGATGGAAGTCTTTGTAAGAGCAGAAGTCTTCAAAAAGATGGAAACCAATCGAACGGAAGCATCAAGTTAGAAAGATTACGGAGTAAGCAATTATGAAGTAGTAACAAACTTGATGCTTTTTTATTTTAAAACCTTTCTTATACTTATATAAAAAGAGCCCGGATAAATTTATCCGGGCTCTCTATTTGTAAATCGCAAAAATGAACAATTAAGCATCTACAGCTTTATGAATATCCCTGTATTTTTTTATTATGTCATGTGAAGTTTTCAATTTAGCCTGTTGATCAACAATTAGCTGCCGGGTATCAGCATTTATTTCAGCATCAGAAGCTATGGCAGCCTCATAAGCTCTCTGGGCGGCATCTTCACCAAATTCACATAATTCCAGCACCGACTCACGGTCATGACCAGTGAAAGTAGTTTTTATATCCATCCACACACGGTATATTTTACCACTGTTTGTGGTACCATCTGCAGGTGTTCCACCCAAACCCGCTACTAATGTGGAAAGTTCGGATGCATATTTACCGCTATCATTTGCCATATTGCGAAAAATAGCTTTCATATCTACATCCAGATCTTTCGTCTCTTCAATTGCTTTTTCATATCCATTTACCCTGTCATGATTGATTTCGATAAGGCCATTCAGGACTTCGATTAAATTTTCATTTGTTTTCATAATTATGTGTTTTATAGTTATCGTTCTAAAATTGTGCCAATCAATTACAACAAATAACTGTCTAAACTGTGGGGAATAAATTCTACTAAACCCATACTCAATATGCAAATTAATCAGACTATTAAACCACTCCGGCTAATTCCAGACTTCGTTTACTTATCTTTTTGTATTCTACATTCTCAATAATAGCATCAGGGCAAAGTATCAAGGAAATACCTTGCTGTTTCCACCAGTCAGTTGCAAATAATTTTTCAGCATGAATAACTGCTATGCACCAGCTGTTCTTAAATTCATTGTGCCATTCTTCTATCCACTCAAAACTGCTTTTATCAATTTTGCTGATATCGTCTGTACTGATAAAAACCTTCAGGTAAAAATCGTTGCTTAAAACCGTATCGGTTTGGTGGTAGATCTTTTTGTATTCGTATTTATAATTGTAGCCCAGTGCTGATATATCACTCAGCACTGCGGAGGCTGTAGGGAAAGCACCTGCACCCCTGCCTTTAAAAAAATGTTCATCTGCAAAAGCGCTTTCTGTAGTAAGCGCATTAAATTCATTCTGTACATAGTACAGGTCATCTTTGTCTGTTACAAACTGGGGTAAAACAAAGGCAGCCAAATTACCCGATGATAACTTCCTGGCATTGGCTACCAACTTTATGCTGTATTTTTTTTCTTTGGCCACAATGGCATCAGCCAGCGTAATATTCTCAATGCCGTTGAAAATAAAATTCTTTGTTTTTGCAATTACGCCAAATGAATGTGCCAGTAAAATGCACAGTTTATTGGCAGCATCAAAGCCACCTATGTCCAGTTTGGGATCGCTCTCTGCAAAACCCAGTTGTTGAGCCAATGATAAGGCTGTTTTAAATTCCAGTTGCTCATCCAGGATCTTTGTGAGAATAAAATTAGTGGAGCCGTTGATGATGCCCCGTATTGATTTCAAAAGATCATTATCGTAATACTCTTCCAGGTTACGCACAATGGGCATACTGGCGCAGCAGGCAGCTTCATACAAAAGTGCAGTATTGTTTTCCTGCTGCAATTGCAGTAGTTCTTCAAAATGCTCAGCTATCATTTTTTTGTTTGCACTTACAACTGATTTCCCTTTTTGCAAAGCAGTTCTTACAATTTCAAAAGCTGCATCTGCATCATCTATTAGTTCTACTACTATATTAATGCTTTCATCGTTCAGGATAACATTTGCATCAGTTGAAAAATTTTCAGCTGCAATGCTTCTCTTCTTTGAAGGATCTTTTATTACTATTTTTTTGATAGAGGCTTGCAAGGTTGGGGTAGTATGTAATACATCATAAAGACCTTTACCTACTACGCCGAAACCGAAGAGGCCGATATTGAGTTGTTTGTTTGACATGATTCTTACTTTATAAAATTTGTCAGCCTGAGCTTGTCGAAGGCGAAATATAATTGGATGTAACCCGCCTTCGACAAGCTCAGGCTGACACTCTTTAGTTTACAGATATTGCTTTATGCACTTAGGCTGGTAACCAAATTTTCTTTTCCTTTTTTTAGTTTTGAAAAGGCCTGTTCGAGGTCAGCTATAAGATCTTCTGCTTCTTCAAGTCCAACACTAAGACGGATAAGGCTATCGGCAACGCCTGCCGCTCTGCGCTTTTCAGCAGGAATACTTTTGTGTGTCATTTGTGCCGGGTGACAAAGCAGGCTTTTTACACCACCTAAACTTTCGGCAAGTTTAAAGTAATGCGTACCTGTTACAAATGCGGTAGCGGCTTCTTCTGTATCATTTTTTAAAGTAAAAGAAACTATACCACCAAAACCTTTGCATTGTTTTTTTGCAATGTCATGATTAAGATGTGTTTTTAAACCGGGATAAAAAACTTTATCAACTGCAGGGTTTGTTTCCAGGTATTCAGCAACCGCTTGTGCATTGCGGCAATGCTGCTGCACACGCAGGTGCAATGTTTCAATGCCACGGATAACCAGCCAGCTATCGAATGGTGCCAGTATTGCACCGCTTGCATTCTGAATAAATTTTATTTTTTCACCAAGCGCTGCATCTTTGGCCACAACAAGCCCGGCTATCAGGTCGCTATGGCCTCCAAGGTATTTTGTAGCGCTGTGAATTACAAGATCAGCTCCCAGCGTGAGAGGCTGTTGTAAGGCGGGTGATGCAAAAGTATTATCCACGCAAAGTAAACAGGCATTGGCTTTTGCAATTTTTGCAATGGCCTCAATATCGCTCACTTTTAATGTTGGATTGGTTGGCGTTTCAAGCCAGATCAGTTTTGTTTTAGGAGTGATGGCATCAAACACATTTGCAGCATCAGTGGTATCAACATAGTTTACAGTTATGCCGAACTTTTCATAGATATGGGTGAAGAGCCTGAATGCGCCGCCATAAATATCATCAACTGCTAAAATTTCATCGCCGCTTTTCAGCAATTTCACTACAGCATCAATGGCTGCTAATCCACTACCAAAGGCAATCCCTACTGTCCCTTTTTCAAGTTGTGAAATAATGTCTTCTAATGTTCCCCTGGTTGGATTATTACTACGGGCATAATCATAACCCTTGTTTACACCGGGTGCATCCTGCACATAAGTGCTGGTTTGATAAATGGGAACACTGATGGCTCCTGTTAATGGGTCTACGGGAATGCTGTGGATCAGTTCTGTTGCGTTGCTCATTTTTGGTAGTTTTTAATTTTTAATTAAATAGTGTTAAACAGGTTCTGTTTAATCACTTACCAGTGAGCAACCTTACCGAAAGAGCATAAAAAAAGCTCATCCGGTAAATCAGATGAGCTTTTAAATATGTTGAAATATTTTTTTAAGCTTTGGATCTGACTTATCTGTCCCGCTATTAACGAGATGGAATTGGCACCTTTCTTCGAAATAAATCGAAGTAGGTTGTCAAGGCTTCATCGGGCCATTACCCTCTGCCTTTCTTGATAAGTGATAACTAAAGAACTGGCACAAAGATAATGGGAGAAAGTTTTAATATCCAAATAAATTTTTTATTTGACGGGTTACATAGGCTGTAATTCAGCACAGGTATGGGTTTAAGAAAATTAAATTTTTTGATGAAAGGAAAAGCAAGGGTTGCTGTTTGGGGTAAAAAATAATTAATGTTTTATATTTTTCTCCATCCAATCTGCCTGTGAATTTGCCGATTGTTCCAAACTGACCTGTGCGGCTATTTTTTCCTGGCCTAATAATATAGATTTGGATACCATGTTGTGTTCGATCACTTCATCTTCTTTCATGCCAAGCATTTTCAT